>DOFS01000001.1:0-3279 GCA_003523945.1 Nitrospiraceae bacterium
GATCCATAGCGAGCCGGAATACATAGACTGACGAGTGAATCAGGTATGTTCATGCAGCAATGCCTCTTGAAGTTGTGCTCGAGTCACTGTGGCTGTGCCCACCATGCCCACCACAACACCGGCGGCTTGATTGGCTAACATTGCCGCCTCAGGAAGGGAGGCTTTCGCACTCAGCGCCAAGGCGAAGGTACTGATGACCGTATCTCCGGCACCAGTCACATCATAAACTTGTCGAGCCACCGCTGGGATGCTCCAGGATTGACCCGTCCGTTCAAAAATACTCATCCCCTCCTCTCCCCTCGTCACGACGACTGCCTGGCACTGTAAGCGTTGCTGAAGAGAAAAGCCTATCCGTTCAACCGCCACATCCTGACTTGGGAGAAAGCCTGCAGCCTGCTTGGCTTCGAGATGATTGGGCGTGATGACCGTGACACCTTGATAATACGCCATATGTTCGACCTTCGGATCCACGACAATCGGCACCCCGTATTGATCGGCAAGGCTATGAATGGCTGTCATTACATTCTCTGTGATCATGCCCTTCGCATAATCAGAAATTACCAGACAGGACAATTCAGGCAGACGGGAAGCCACATGTCGTATGATCTTTTTGGATAGTTGGGATGAAATGTCATGCCGTTGCTCAACATCAAATCGAACAATTTGCTGATTGTGGGCTATTACCCTCGTTTTTTTTATCGTAGGACGACTGGGATCGATAAAGATACCTGGAGTAGACGAGGACGATCGTCTGATATCTGAAAGAAATTGTTTGCCAACTTGATCAGCACCGACCACCCCGCACAACTCAGCCTGTCCACCTAAGGTCATAATATTATGATAGACGTTGGCCGCACCACCCATCCGATAGGATTCAGAATCCACATGAACAACCGGTACGGGGGCTTCCGGAGAGACCCGGTGCACCTTGCCCCAGACATAATGGTCCAGAATCAGGTCTCCGACGACCAGAATGCGGGCCCGAGAGAAGCGTTGAAGATATTGCTTGAATTTTCGAGCGGAAATCGTTGGGACCACTGATAGCGGTTTCATCCTTGAATCAGCACTACGCAGAAGGTCTGTCGGGTCAAAAAAGTCTGGGCGGACTATTCGATGAGTTTTCCAATGCGTTCCCATCGAATCCAATCGGTCCAAGCTCCCTGCCCATTCCATGACCAATACACCAGAAAGGCCCTACCTTTAATTTTATCCATTCGCACAAATCCCCAAAACCGACTATCCAGACTTTGGTCGCGGTTGTCCCCCATCACAAAATAAGATTCGGGAGGAACGGTTAAGGGAGCCAGATTATCGCGTGGATTGATACGGCCATCAATAATCCCAGGGTCGATCCGCTGGGTGAAGCCCTCATCCAACAATGGCTGTCCATTCACAATCACCTGTTTATTGTGAATTTGGATGGTATCACCGGGAAGTCCAATTACCCGTTTAATGAAATCCTTGTTTTCATCCTCAGGATAGCGAAAGACAATAATATCCCCACGCTCCGGAGGATCAAAACTCAGAACGATTTCCGAAGAAAAACAGGTGACTGGTGGAAACGAAACCTGGAACTCACAGTCTTTTGGCAACTGGAACCCGTAGGCCAGCTTGGAAACGAGAATATGATCGCCAATCATCAAGGTTGGAATCATGGATCCTGAGGGGATTTTAAAAGCCTGGACCACAAAGACGCGAATGGTCAAAGCCAGAATAATCGCAATCACTAAGGCTTCGGCATACTCTCGAATTATCGACTTTTTGGATATCTCCATGTCCTGGGAACTTGCGGCAACCGGGGATTCCTCTTGAAGATCTTTTTCGGACGATCCGGTCATTTTGGGCTGTTGTGGATCTTGAGTCGTCATCAGCTTTTCAATTCGGATCGGTCTTTAAAATAGCCAGAAATGCCTCCTGAGGGACTTCGACACGCCCTAATTGTTTCATACGCTTTTTCCCTTCTTTTTGCTTCTCCCACAATTTCCGCTTTCGGGAAATATCCCCACCATAACATTTGGCCGTGACGTTTTTCTTGAGAGCCCCAATAGTTTCTCGGGCAATGATGCGTTTCCCGATGGTTGCCTGAATGGCAATTTCAAACATTTGTTTTGGAATGAGTTCTTTCATTTTTTCGGCTAATTGGCGACCGCGGCTTTGCACTTTATCCTTATGTGCGATAATGGAGAGCGCATCTACCGTCTCACCATTCAGCAATAAATCCAATTTCACCAATTCAGACTCGCGATAGCCGAGCAATTCATAGTCCAACGATGCGTACCCTTGGGTGCGGGATTTCAGGCGGTCGTAGAAGTCTAACACAATTTCATTAAGCGGGATTTCATAGATTAACATGGATCGGGTTGGATCAAGATATTGTAGTCCCACTTGAATGCCACGACGCTCCTGACACAACTGAAGAACATTTCCGATATAGCGCTCAGGCGTTATCATCGTGGCTTTGATATAGGGTTCCTCTATTCGTTCGATCTGTGAAGGATCCGGGAGTTTGGAGGGATTGTCGATGACCAGTGTTTCGCCTTTGGTGGTCGTCACACGATACACCACCGTGGGGGCGGTACTAATCAGGTCGAGTCCGTATTCCCGCTCCAATCGCTCTCGAATAATTTCCATGTGGAGGAGACCCAAAAATCCACATCGAAAACCAAATCCTAAGGCCAGAGACGTTTCGGGTTCATACACAAAGGAGGAATCGTTCAGCTGCAACTTTTCCAGAGAATCCCGCAGGTCCTCAAATTTGGCATTGTCGGTGGTATATAACCCACAAAAGACCACCGGTTTGACATCCCGGTACCCGGGCAACGCCGCGCTTGTGGGTCGCTTTGATTCGGTGATGGTATCGCCAATTTTGGTGTCGGACAGCTCTTTCATGCCGGCACAAATATACCCGACTTCTCCAGGCCCCAGCCGGCTCACCTTGGTCCGTTTCGGTGAAAAGACGCCCACCTCCAGGACTTCAAATTCCCGTCCGGAAAACATTAATTTAATCATCATATTGGGGGTGATTTCGCCGTCCATGACTCTTAGAAGCACCACCGCTCCCTGGTAATTATCAAACCAGGAGTCAAAAATCAGAGCCTTTAAGGGTTGATCAATAAAACCGACAGGAGCCGGAACAATCTTCACCACCCCTTCAAGAACCTCTTTTACCCCTCGCCCATCTTTAGCACTGACTAAAAAGGCCTCTTCACTCGACAACCCCAATACATCTCGAATTTGGACTTTAACGCCTTCGACATCGGCGCTCGGCAAATCAATTTT
>DOFS01000001.1:3479-5261 GCA_003523945.1 Nitrospiraceae bacterium
ATTAACAGGAGGGCACCTTCACAGGCAGCCAGGCTGCGTGATACCTCGTAGGCAAAGTCCACATGTCCAGGAGTGTCAATGAGGTTAAACTGATATTCCTGTCCATCCGAGCTCCGAAAGCGTGTCGTGACGGCATGCGCTTTGATTGTAATGCCGCGCTCACGCTCCAAATCCATGGCATCCAGATATTGCGCTCGCGCTTCACGGGGAGATACGGCACCGGTAATTTCCAAAAACCGGTCGGCAAGAGTGGATTTGCCGTGGTCGATATGAGCAATAATTGAAAAATTGCGGATGTGGGTTTGAGGAAAGGCTTTACTCATTCGAAGTGACCGTGATTGTAATGAGACCCTAAAAGGTTGTCAAAAATCGATGGATTCCGCTAGGTTATTCCCTGAAAAACCACCATGACTCAAAAAATGACCATGACTGCCTTAGAAAAAGACGATTGCGAATACGTGTGGCACCCGTTTACCCAAATGCAGGAGTGGGGGCAGCAGCCACCGCTCATAATCAAACGCGGAAAAGGCTCTTATGTCTATGATATGGACGACAACGCCTATCTCGATGGGACGGCATCCATCTGGGTCAATGTTCATGGACATCGACATCCTCGCATTGATCAGGCCATTCGCCATCAACTCACCCAGGTTGCGCATACCACGCTGCTGGGACTTACCAATCCTCCAGCCATTCAATTGGCCAAGGCGCTTATTCGCCTGGCTCCCAAAGGTTTACAAAAAGTCTTTTATTCCGACAACGGCTCCACGGCCGTTGAAGTTGCGGCAAAAATGGCCATCCAGTATTGGCAACAATGTCCGAATCCTCAACCACGAAAAACCCGGTTCATCCATCTTGGCATGTCCTATCATGGGGATACGGTGGGAGGAATGAGCCTCAGCGGAGTTGAACTGTTCCGCAGGTCTTTTTCTCCACTCCTCTTTGCAAGCCATGACATTGAACCCCCATACTGTTATCGATGTCCCTTTCAATTGCATTTCCCTCAATGCCGCCTTGCCTGCCTTGATCCCCTTGAAAAACTTCTTCACACACAACATCAAGAAATTGCAGGCCTCATTCTTGAGCCGATGGTGCAAGCGGTTGCCGGAATTATTCCCTCTCCTCCAGGATACCTGAATCGTGTCAGGGAGTTATGCACGCAGTACAAGGTCTTATTCATTGCCGATGAGGTTGCCACCGGGTTTGGACGAACAGGCCGGATGTTTGCTTGTGAACATGAAGAGATCTCTCCGGATATCATGGCTATTGCCAAAGGTTTAACGGGAGGTTACCTCCCATTGGCCGCCACATTGACGACCAACGCCGTTTATGAAGCCTTCTTGGGAGAAGGGCATGAAAGCAAAACATTTTTCCATGGACATAGTTATGCAGGAAATCCTTTGGGATGCGCGGCGGCTCTGGCCAACCTAGCCATCTTTAAGAGTGAGCGAACCCTCGCAAAGCTTCAACGACGAATTCCCAAGTTTCGCAAAGCTCTTTCCTCACTGACCGAAGATCCTTGGGTTGGTGACATCCGGCAATGTGGGTACATGGTCGGGATTGAATTGGTTCAACATAAATCCCAAAAGATCCCATTTCCGGCTTCCGAACGCATTGGCCAGAAAATAGCCATGACCGCAAGAGCATTAGGACTGCTGATCCGCCCTATCGGGACCATTATGATTCTCATGCCTCCTCTTTCCGCAAGTGCCAAGGAACTTGGGCAAATGGTGTCTATTTTAAAGCTGGCCATTTCAGTAGTGCGTGCGTCCAACGCATCTT
>DOFS01000002.1:0-2427 GCA_003523945.1 Nitrospiraceae bacterium
TCAAATGGCACCCCCTTCCTCTTGCACACTTCTTTGAAAATTTGTTTAAACCGTTCGGGGGTCGGGTCGGCAATATAAATTTTATTTCTGATCCGGCGAAGGAACGCTTCGTCGGCCAGCTTGGCCGGCTCCAGGTTGGTGGCAAACAAGACAATGGTATCGAAGGGAATTTGAAAGACCTTTCCCGTATGCAAGGTCAGATAATCCACCCGTTTTTCCAACGGCACAATCCAGCGGTTTAACAAATCCCGCGGACGGACCAATTGTCGCCCGAAATCGTCAATCAGAAAAACCCCGCCATTGGCTTTAATGTGAGGAGGCGCCTTGTAATATTTGGCGGAGGCATTAAAGGAGAGATCAAGCGTGGCCATCGTCAACTCACCGCCGGCAAACTCGATCGGACGTTTACAGAGCACCCAGCGCGTATCTTTTTCCACTTTGGCTTCAATTAAGGATCTGGCCGCTTCTTGGGGGGCGTCTACTCTGACGTGGGTGATCGGATCGAATACCTGAATGATCTGACCATCCACCTCCATGGCATAGGGGATATACACCTCCCCTCCGCCCACGGCTTCCAACATCTTCCCTATGGCTTCAGCCAGGACTGTCTTCCCGTTTCCAGGAGGCCCATATAAAAAGATGGCCCAGCCGGAATTGACGGCTTCCCCGAGTTGGTCGACGGTGCCAGGCGTCAACACCAAATGTTCCGTGGCCGCTGTCACGGTTCGCCTGTCAATCGTCAAACTATTCACCGGCTGACTTCTGATCATGTCGATATACTGATTGAGGGGAACGGGAGCAGGTCCTACATACCTGCACAAATCCATGAAGGCATTAGCCCGGTGACGCCCCGCTTCCGTCAACACATACCGGAGTAACACGCCAAGCGATTCCCCATGTCCCTTGACCTCGCAAAGCTTCTCCCGCTGAATAAGTGTGAACAACTCCTTCATCACCCCATAAGGCAATTTCATAATCTCACCGGCTGTACGCTCAGTGAGTTCCCCTTGGGTATAGAGAGTCCTGACCAGAAGCTGCACGAGCAATTCTTCCGGCAATCCGGTCTCTTGAATCGTCGTCGGGGCCGTTAGGGCGCGAGGGTTGAGCGGTTGGGTTTTGGCACTTCCATTAGGTGTCATTGTGGCAGCCGAACTCATTCGTGATCTCCTTTGTTTAGTCCAGATTTACAACCAGGGGACATCGCGTAGAATGATGTGTTAGGTCGTCACCCAATGGCCCTTTTACAGAAGGCATAATCTCTGTAATATTAGGGTAACATCCCTATGCATGAATCCCCACTTCACGCTCCACCCTCCCTCACACGACTTTTTCCTGAGGTTGCATGACGATGGCCTTCGTAAGATATCGCTATCCCGGTCGTCTGCGCTCAACCGTGCATTTCTCTTCCACTTCTCGCATAGGACAGCGTCCTGACTTTCCCTCGGGCGTGGGATTGTGGCTGATGGTTATTGGTCTCTTGACTATTTTGGGTTGTACCGAATCGGTTCCCGATCACACGCTTCGTTTTGGCTTAGCCAATGCTCCAACCAATTTAGATCCACGCTATGCGACCGATGCCACCTCTGCTCGACTCAATCGGCTCATGTATTCACGATTAGTGGACTTCGGGGAGGGCACGATCCCGATTCCATCTCTGGCCACCTGGCGTGAACTCTCTCCCACCCATTATCGATTCGAATTACAAGAGCCGAGGCCGCTTTTTCACAATGGCGCACCGCTCTCCGCCAAGGATGTCAAAGCCACGTATGCTTCTATTCTGAACCCTAATACGGCCTCTCCTCATCGCGGCATTTTGCACATGATCACCAGGATCGAGACGCCGACCGAAACCACTATCGATTTTTTTCTGTCACAACCGGATGCGTTATTTCCCGGCTACTTAGTTATCGGCATTCTCCCGGCAAACCTTATTGCCAAAGCCCACCCATTCCATGACCGTCCCATCGGCAGCGGGCCCTTTCAATTTCTCGAACGGCCGGATGACACCCGGCTTGTCATTGAGCGACGAGCGGATGGCCAGCGTATTGAGTTTTTACGAATTCCCGATCCGACCGTTCGAACACTCAAGCTTCTGGCAAAGGAAATTCATCTCCTTCAAAATGATCTCCCCCCTGAACTCGTCACCTATTTATCTACCCACGAAGGCATCGCCTTACAACAACGTCAGGGGGCAAACTTTGCCTATCTGGGATTCAATCAATTAGATTCTGTGGTCGGCCGGGCACCTGTGCGAAAGGCCATTGCCCATGCCATCGATCGTGAGCACATTATTCAATTCGTTTTGAGAGGACGAGCCAGGGTCGCGCAGGCCATCTTTCCCCCGGAGCATTGGGCTGGGCCTGCAACGTTACCGGGGTACACCTATGATCCAGAGGAGGCGAAGCGCCTCTTGAAAGAAGCCGGCTT
>DOFS01000002.1:2653-4246 GCA_003523945.1 Nitrospiraceae bacterium
CAAAGCCACGATTGGGGCACCTTTTACGGTGACATCAAATCCGGCCGATTTCAAATGTATAGCCTGGCCTGGGTTGGCGTGAAATCTCCGGATATTTTCCGGTATGCCTTTCATAGCGACGCCATCCCTCCCGTGGGCGCCAACCGTGGGCACTTTGCTGATGCCCTGGCGGATCGTCTCATGACGCAAGCCGAACAGACTCTGAACAGGCGGGAACAGCAGGTGCTCTATCGAACCCTTCAAGCCCGCCTCTTGGACACCCTCCCGTATGTGCCTCTCTGGTTTGAAGACCATTATGCCCTGGCCTCCACCAGCATCACCGGATATCAATTGAGCGCCGATGGCAACTTCGACGGTCTCAGCCAGGTCAAGTGGGTGGACGCTCCCTCGGTTCCGCCGAAACACCTCACACGGCTTTACCCATGACACGTTGCCTTGGCCAAGTCACGCACACTTCTTTTTATCAATCGCCTTCTCATCCAGTTTCCTCATGACCCATTTTCTGGTGACCAGAATCTTGAGCGCAATGCTCGCCCTCTTGGGAGTGATTTGCCTGGTGTTTCTGTTGATTCATATTATTCCAGGCGATCCCGTTGAAGTGATGCTGGGTGAATCGGCTCAGCCCATGGACAAAGAAACCCTCCGCCATGCCTTGGGCTTGGATCTTCCCCTCCATCAACAGTGGTGGATCTATTTTAACGGTCTCCTGCATCTGGATTTGGGCACATCGCTGTTTTCCGGTCGAGCGATTCTGGATCTGCTCATTGAACGCATTCCTGCCACCATCTATCTCAGTCTTGTCTCCCTGCTTGTGGCGATCGGGGTGGCGCTTCCCCTTGGCCTTGTCGCCGCAGTCCGTCAACATACCCCGTTCGATTATGGCGCCATGGGGTTTGCGTTGTTTGGAATGTCAATTCCCAATTTCTGGATGGGCCCCTTACTCATTTTAGTCGGAGCGATCTGGCTCGGCTGGTTTCCCGTCAGTGGGCAGGAAGGCTGGAACTCCGTGGTGCTGCCAGCCCTGACACTGGGAACAGCCATGGCGGCCATCTTGGCCAGGATGATTCGAAGCAGTGTCCTTGAGGTACTGGGAGAAGACTTTATGCGGACCGCTCGCGCCAAAGGCCTCTCCTCCACTCGAGCAGTCTTATACCATGCTCTCCCCAATGCGCTTTTACCCATCTTGACGCTCCTGGGCCTTCAGCTCGGGGGGTTGCTTGGTGGAGCCGTGATCACGGAAACCGTTTTTGCCTGGCCGGGAATAGGGCTGCTGATGATTGAGGCCATCCAACAACGCGACTACCCGGTCGTGCAAGCGGCTGTGCTCTGTATCAGCGTGACCTATATCATGGTGAATCTGCTCACGGATCTGCTCTATGCATGGCTGGATCCCCGCATCCAATTCACCACCGACTAACGATGCGTCTTTGGCTCCCACTTTCCATCATCGCCGCATGGGCCTTCCTGGCTATCCTCAGTCCCATTTTTTCCATAACCCCTCATGCGATAGATCTCAGCAATATTCTATCCCCGCCAAGCCTGGAGCATTGGTTGGGACATGATGAATTAGGACGGCCGGTTGCTGATCGCCTG
>DOFS01000002.1:4410-9567 GCA_003523945.1 Nitrospiraceae bacterium
GGGGTCAGCCTCGGTGGCATACTCGGCGTTTCCAGTGCCTATCTCAGTGGCTGGGTCGATACCGTCTTTGTGCGAATTGTAGACGTGATGCTTGCCTTTCCCGGATTATTGCTGGCCATTGCCCTGGCCGGGGCACTGGGACCCGGAATCGGCAATGTGATTCTGGCCTTGGGAATCGTGGGGTGGGTGGGATATGCCAGACTGGCAAGAGGACAAGTGCTGGCCCTGAAACACGCCGATCACGTGTTGGCCGCCCAAGCCATCGGTGCACCGACTTGGCATATTATTCTTCGACACCTTCTGCCGTTGATCATGGCCCCGCTCATTGTGGAAGCCAGCTTTGGTATTGCCGGCGCCATTATTGCCGAAGCAGGGCTCTCATTTTTGGGGCTCGGAGTTCAACCTCCTGCTGCATCATGGGGGAGCATGATCCGCGACGGGACCCGCTATATGTTGGTTGCTCCACACCTGGTCATATTTCCCGGCCTCACCCTCATGGCAGTCGTCCTTGCGGCAAACATGTTGGGAGATTGGCTGAGAGACCGGCTGGATGTGAAAGAACAGAGCACGCGAAAGCACTCATGAGGCAGTTTCAACATCAGACGGACAAAGAAAGTGACCGGGGTAATGTCTACCCGCAGTCACCTTCTTGATTTCAAATTCAGGAATTGGAGAAATGTCTTCAGCCCTTCAGGATGCTTCCTATTATTCTGGAGGAAGCGGGAAGGAGATGATAATGCCGCCCATGACCTCACCCAATTTAAAATCACGCTTGGAACTCAACAAATGCCCGTTATGGCACTCCACACAGGCTTTCGAGACGGCCCGGTCCGCGTAAATGGCTTTAAAAAACCGTTGATCTCCCCTTTTGATAATTCCGCTGTACACCTCATCAGGATTCTCCGCCACGACCTTTAATCCCGTCTCCTCGAAGACGGTGCTCGGCCCGTTCTCCTCATAGATGGGCCACAGACTGGCCAGACGATACCGCAAACCGGACCCACCCATTTCGACCACACGCCCTCCCATTAGGAGCATTTGAGCCGGAAGCGGAAGCGCCTTCCGTTGTTTCCAGGCCTCTGCGGAGATCACAATTCGATTTTCCTGCATGCGATCCACTACATGCGTCGTATAAAGTGCTCTGTCTGCGGCAATCACCGCATGAATATAGCCTGCCACGACTTCTGGAGAGAAACTCACCCGGGTGCCCGGTGCCATCTTCTCTTCCAATTCATCTCCACCGGCAGCTTGAGCGCTCTCCCAACCGCCCGTGCACACGAATGCCCCCAGCACGATTCCTAAGAACAACATCCGTAAACCCATGGTCGCCCTCCTTTCATCCTTCATCCCTTCAGTAAATGAACCAACATCCTGTTGCATGGCTTCGAGCGGGCTACCTCAAGAGACTTCTCCTGTTCTTAGACCTCTCTCAATTCAATTTCCCCTGTCCCTCCGTTGCCCTCTTCGTGGCATACAGAATGGCCGGTCAGGGAATCTGCCGTCTCACCGACGGCACAATTTCGAGCCCTTCTTCTAATAACTCCAATCCAAACCGGGGGTTCTCCTCAATTTCATGAACACTGCGCCGACCCGTTGGAGCCTCATACTCAAAGTTTACCACAGTGCTCTTCTGAGCCGTCACCGTGACGGGTTGATCCACAAACTCTTTCATCCCGGGGTGCCATGCCGTCAACACATAGTCTCCTGGAGGAATATCGGTGATTTCAAAGGTGCCGTTCTCCGGGGTAATGGCATAATACGGATTTTCGAGCACCAGTCCCCATGAAAACATATAGGGATGAAATCCGCACTGCATGACAAACACATTCCGACCCTTACGCAAATGAATTTTTTCGACCATCGGTTCGCCGGGAAGATATTTCTTGCCGAATATGCCTGCCACTTGGTGGTAGGGATTCATCGGTAAGGGACGATTGAACAACACTCTGGCCCCTCGTTCTCTTGCCGTTTCATAACCCTGAATATCATGCTCGACCGGATCCATATTGACTACGGTGATTTCGTCTTTATCGCGCAAGACATTCACAAATGGAATAAAGTCACAGTCTTTTGACTCGATCCTGACTTTGGGCATATTAAAAGCTTTACCGGTATTGACGTCTTTAAGGAAGACCACCACATCCTTAAGACTTTTATCAGGTCCAATAATAAAGTCCTCAACGATCCGCCACCCGGTTCCCGTAGAAATTGTCCCACAAAATACCGGATCGGGAATCGTCACCAGATTAAATGCCATGGGTCTGGGCTTTTCTCCCGTGATGGTCACTTTTCCTCGAATGGTTCCCCCGTCAGTGACGGTAATTTCCTCATAAGACCACGCGGGTTGCGCAAAAAGCGCCACAAGCCCAATACCTACGATCCCTTTCCATATCCTTCGCCCCTTCATTCTCTCCTCCCACATAAAAATAAAAAGATTGTTATCCTCTTTGTCATTCTATCGAACCATGTACTCAAAAAAAAGCGGGGAAGCCGAAGAGAGGCTTCCCCGCTTTCGCGATTCCTCAGGATGAGGCTATCGTTTATTTCGCGGCGGTAGGAATAATCTTCGGTTCCCCATTGGCCCCATCCAACGCTGCCTGTTTGGAAGACATCGCCGAACCATCCAATGACTGAATCCGTTGATCCGTGCGTGGCAACACTCGAAGATAGCCCCATTGTCCCGATTGGGAATAGGGTAACCGGCCATTGCTCCACACATAATCGCCGGCCAGGGACCATTTGCCACCGGCCGAGGGTAGGAAGACATCAAGACCTTCGGAACCCGAAAACTCCACCGTGCTAATCATATCCGCACCGGGCAGGAACGGTTCAATCGGCCATTCATGCTTCTCTACGGTGAACATGCCGTTCTGCTCACTGCTGGCGCCAAAGACGTGAATCCGCACCTTGTCACCGGCGTGAGCTTCGATCACCGGCGTCACAGGATCCTGCGGATTATCCACTTGGCACGGTTGGAACATCCGGCCCAACGAACAACCGGCTTCCTCCCGATGCAGATAGGGTTCCGCGCGATAATTCACGCCGGTCAGCCCGGCCACATTTTGCACATAGGGCATGAAGCTCGTCCCGATGATGTTGTCCTCGTCCTGGAAATACAAGGCCACATCCCGATAGCTCGCCCGGTTTTCATGCCCTTCGATGGTCCGATCCACGATCACATCGGCATTCCAACTATTTTTCAGGGAAATATCCTCACCGGTTTTTGGATCACGGTACTGTGATCCTTTGGGACCGATGATGATTCCACCGAACAGACCGTTGCGAGGATTCATGGCTACATTCCCCCAATCCCACACCAGAGTCTGCGTTTCTCCATTGAAAGGATCCGCATAATAGGTGTACATCCGGGATTCACCAGGCGCCACTGTCTGGTCGCCGGGGTTGTTGCCCAAATTGACCCCCTGGGAATCTCTGGGATCGAAGGCCAATCCGAAGGCCGAGAACGATGCCCGCCCTTCTTTGAGTTTATTGGTCAATTTGACTTGGAGACAGTCACCCACGTTAGCCCGTAACGTTAACGGCATGGGTTGCACATCACCCGCGACCTTTTTCACCTCATCTTCGAGGACATAAATTTTGGCTTCGGGATTGCGCAGCTCAATCTTTCGTTCAAAATCGACTTCGATGGTTTCCGGTGCATTGGGGTTGAAGCTCATCCCCGGATGATCCATGGCCACCACGTTGAAGCTCTTCACAGGGGCCTCCTTCGGGCAAACCGGCATTCTTTCCGGTATGCCTTCTTTGCCATAGGCCTTATTCGGCAATGGCTTGAGATCCTCCACCGGTTTATCTAAAACCCGGATCAGCCCCCAGGAGCCTTCCGAAAACTTCGAGTTGCGACCATTAAAGAACATATAATCGCCGGCTTGGTGACGTGGTCCACCGGCTTCCGGAATAACCAGATCATACCGTTCGGCAATCCCGATGTGCAGCGAATGTTTGCGATTCGCTTCCTGAGCATATCGTTCTGACCAGAAGGTATGGCCGGACAACGTGAATACATTACTTTCATTCATCGTCACATCCAACAGCCGGAACACAATGGCATCGCCCAGGTAGGCCCGAATCATGGCCGTGCTGGGATCACCATGCGCCGCACTGCTGAAAAGCTTGGAAGGATCCGGGTTATTGGCCAGCCGTTGTGCGAACGGCTCTGACCGGAAATTTAACGCCCCACCGGTGGTATGCGTACCGCCATTCAAGAACGGCATGGGCGTCATTTTGATTTTGTCGTTCGGCGGCATGATGAACGACACCGTCCGACCGGCTTCCAACGCCACATCCACCGGTTGCCCTGGAGGATTGCCAGCCGTCACGATATTCACGGTGTGCGGCACGGTATCCATGATGTGCACCATCAATTCACGGAAGCTTCCTGCCACATCATGACCCACCCGCTCCACGGCATGAATATCGGCTACCGGCCCCGTTCGAATCCGTTTGCCGGTCTTCGGATCGTGCCAGGTGGAATTGAAGGGTTCAGCAATCATGGTCCCGACCGCGCCGTGCGGCCATGTGGTGCCACCAAAGGCATGATCATGCCAGAACACACTTCCCACATCGGAATCAACCCAGAACCGCTGCCGCACATATTCCACGGTCACAATGTCCTTGACGGGATGCGCATTTTTCAACGGTTGGGCAAACGTCAACGTATTGCCATTGATCTTGACAATCCGCCGTACCTCCTGGCCTTTGACATTATCCGCACCAATCAGGATCGGAATGCCCACATGATATTGCTTGGCATTTGAGACCTCCAGAGTTTTGTCGCCTTTTTTGGCAGCCCTGGTGACCTTCGCATTCATCGGCACCGGCAACCCTTTATCCGATTTTTTCTCGAATTGGGTAAACGGCCGCATGGACTGTTCATACGAAAATCCCGAAATCACACCATCAGATGCTTGATTGTCAAACTGGAAGAAATGGAAATGCGTGTTGATCTTGGACGATTGGAAATTGGTGATATCGTCATCCAACCACTCACTGGTCAGCGTCCAATCGATGCAATCATAGACATTGGCTCGAACTACCAACGGAAATTTCTTGTCGTTGTTGGCTCGCACCTCTTCCTCTTCCTCGTGCACAACATACAGAAGCCCATTGGGGTCCACAATCGCCGGCTCTTTTCCCTGG
>DOFS01000003.1 GCA_003523945.1 Nitrospiraceae bacterium
AGAATGTGGTGAAGGCGATCAATGCGTGTGGCGCGCAGTCGTTCGAGCCTTGCTTGAAACTGAGGATCAGCAAGATCAATGAAATAGCCGAGCATATGCATTTCTCGCCCTTGGAACTCGGTACTCAATTCAATGCCGGGGATGATTTCGAGCGGGAGATGTTGAGCGGCTGCGATGGCTTCCGGGAGGCCCTCTGTCGTGTCATGGTCCGTAATCGCCAGGATGCTTATGCTTTGTTGATGGGCAAGCTCCACGAGTGCGGTGGGAGAAGCGCTCCCGTCCGAAAAATGGGTGTGAGTATGAAGGTCGATGCGGCTCATGTGATAGGTTTGGATTTAGGTTTTCTGGGCCAATATTCGTGCGGTAAACGCGCGTCCTGAAGAACTCTCATGATCCCCCTCGTCATAATGGAGAATCCGGAGGCCCTGGAAAAGCCTCAGCAATTCATTGGGTTCTAGACAGAACTCTTTTCGGCGCGGGTGTTGCCGATGGATATGATTGTCCAGGAGAAAGGTTTCATACATGATGATGCCACCGGATTTCAGCGCTTGAACGAGCTGAGGGAAAAGGGGCCGGTACAGATAGAAGAAGACAATAATCACATCGTAGGCCGATGTGCCCAAGTTCGGGGGGTGTTGCGCATTTACTTCTAAATCTATGGATTCGGTCGTTAGTGAGGACAGGCCGGTCTTCTCGGCTTGTGTCTGAAGCTCATGGAGCGAGTCGGTATTACGATCGATGCCATGAACGGAAAACCCTTTTGATGCGAGATATATGGCATGACGACCTCGACCCGTAGCCACATCCAAAACTGATCCCTGAGGAAGTCGGGAGACCTGGTCCACGAGAAAGGGAGAAGGATCCATGAGATCGGATGAGGCGCTTGGTGGGCGTGATCGGATCAACTGAACCCCGACGGACCCCTCGATTCTGTTTAACGGAGGCCGGATTTTTCTGACCCATAGTTTGAGACGGGTAATGGGAAATTCATGAAACAGGGTTTGGCAGATGCTTTCCGCCAGTGTTTCAATCAGCGAAAAGGCCTGGCCTTCTCCAATATCCTGAATCCGTTGGGTAACGGTTCCGTAATCCACGGTATCGGATAAGTGATCGCTCTGAAAGGCCGATTGATTGGGGCATCGAAAGATGAGATCGACCAGAAGGGGTTGTGTTTGCCGTCTTTCCGTTTCAGTCACCCCACATCGTGCGGATACTTGAATACCTTTGAGGACAATAGATGAAGGCATGGGTCATTATGTCAGATCTTCCTTGTCGTGTGCATGTGATTTTTGAAAGGAGACGATTCCCAGTCCGTGTTCCGGGATAGGGGGCTTTCGTGTGTTTCATTCTGGAGATGTCGATGAAATTCGGGAAATGGATTGATCTGCAGCGTTGGTTTCGCTGGAACGTTCCCCTTAGTCTGCTGGGGGTCATTAGTCTTCTCCTTCTGCAGGGCTCATGTGATTGGGGTGGTTCACCAATCATCATTGTGACTGCTGAAGAATTTCGATTTACTCCCACCCGGATTGAAGGGACATCCGATCTGCCTCTTCGGCTTCTGATCCGGAATCAGGGACGTGAACGGCATGTATTTCACAGTCAGGAATTGTTTGAGCCGGAGACTAACGTCCTGTGGCATCAGCCAATGCCTGCGTTGCAGGAAGTGAATGCCATTGTCCTTGATCCAGGTCAAGCCATTGAGTTGTTTTTTACGGCATCTCCAGGCCTCTATCCCTTTCGATGTTGGATCAAAGGGCATACCGGGATGGAGGGAATGATCCTCATCAAAGGTCTTTCCTCAAATTAAAGGCAGCTTGCATGATGAAGTGACAAATTGACTGTGGAGGAAACGAATAGCCTTGGGTGGATGCGTATGCCGAAAATTGGAAAGCCCAAAAATCTGAGGGACTGTAATGATCTAAAGATTTTTGGAAATTCGAATGGAGACCACAGACAGAATGCTTGCTAGTGGCCGTCAGCCACCAGCAAGCGATGTCTTATTTGCCGGGAACAGCGTCAATGGAGGTTCTGGCCTTGGCGTCACGTTCGCAACTCATCGTGGCGATCATTCGTTGGCCATCAGTCGCATCACTGGGAATCCGGGAAATACAGGCTTCCAGCGTGTCGCCTTGCGTGCCCGAGGAGACTCGAGTCGATCCTGTCGTCACGGCTGTGGTCTCGGCCCTTGATGCTGGTGAAGCTGCAGGGCCACCTGCACCTGTTGTTGCGCCGCCATTCATCTCAGCGCAGCCCATGGTCAAGGTTGCAAAACCGAAGGAAGCATAGAGGAACAATGTAGAAAATGGTTTCATTGGTCGAACCCCTCCTCAATGGATAAACAAGTCGGGAAATATACTTGAGAGTCCAGGAAAAAACAAGGTGGGGAGGTCAATATCTTCCACGTTGTTCTTTTCCGTAAATGGTTCGCGTCGAGTCGGAGAATCTTGACTGGTATAGGGTTTATTGCTACCGTGAAATTTCTTTTTCAATGCTCAGAACACGGACTGAATTTTTCATGACTTTCCTCATTGCTCGGCTGTTCCAGTGTCAACCGATGGGCCAAGGTCAAGTGTTGTGACCTTTCAAGACATTATTCTTTCCCTTCATCAGTTTTGGAAATCCCACCACTGTATTTTGACTCAGCCGTATGACACTGAAAAAGGCGCTGGGACGTTTAATCCGGCGACATTTCTTCGCGCGATCGGCCCCGAGCCCTGGCGCGCGGCCTATATTGAACCCTGTCGAAGACCAACCGATGGCCGATACGGAGATAATCCCAATCGCCTTCAGCATTACTTCCAATATCAGGTGGTGTTGAAGCCGGCACCTGCGGATTCCCAAGATCTCTATCTCCAAAGTCTCGCCCATTTAGGCTTGGATCCCTACCAACACGATATTCAATTTCTTCAGGATGATTGGGAATCTCCCACGTTAGGGGCCTGGGGATTGGGATGGGAGGTCCGGTTAGATGGGATGGAGATCACGCAATTCACCTACTTTCAAGAGATCGGGGGTTTGGAGTTAGATCCGGTCACGGTGGAGTTAACCTACGGGTTGGAACGCATTGCCATGTATTTGCAACAAGTCGACAATGTGTATGACCTGATGTGGACAGAAGGCGTTCGATACGGTGAACTGTATCATGAATCGGAAGTCCAGTTTTCCGTCTATAACTTTGAGGCAGCCGATGTGGATTTGATTCAAACCAGCTTTGACCGCTACGAAAAGGAATGTCAACAGTTACTGGAGCATCCACGGGGACTGGTGTTACCGGCTTACGATTGTTGTATGAAGTGTTCCCACCTCTTTAATTTGTTGGATGCGAGAGGAGCGATCAGTGTGGCCCAACGGACAGGCTATATCGGCCGGGTTCGAAATCTTGCCAGGAAATGTGCGCAAGCCTACCAAGGGCAACGGGAGCAGATGGGTTTTCCACTCTTGCGAGAGGCGTCTGCCTCCGCCCGTCCTCATAGAAAAAAGAAAATTATTTGAATTGATGCCCTTTTCCGGGGCTGTGGTCTGTACGGTTATGGCACCATCAAGAACAACTCGCAAAAACGTAAAGGCGAAGCCCGTTCAGAAAACTCCCCCAAAGAAGTTACCTTTTCTGTTAGAAATTGGGACGGAAGAATTGCCGTCAGCCGTGATTCCCCAGGCATTGGAAGATCTGGCGAACCTTGGGCAACGGCTCTTTGCTGACGGCCGGTTGGAGTATGAGTCCTTAAGGACTGTTGGCACGCCAAGGCGCTTAGCCTTGCTGGTCAAAGGGGTGCAACCGCAGCAAGCTTCGCTGACTCAGGAGATTTTTGGTCCTCCCGCCTCTGCGGCCTTCGATGCTTCGGGACAACCTACTAAGGCTGCGATGGGATTTGCTAAATCTCAAGGGGTGCCGGTAGACCAACTTCGTATTAAAGAAACCCCAAAAGGGGCCTATATGGCGGTCGAAATGCATCAACGAGGTCAGTCGGCCAAGCGGGTGATTACGGAAGTCCTTCCGCAGAGCTTGAGCAAATTGGCCTTTCCGAAAGCGATGCGCTGGAATGCCTCGCGGGCAAAGTTTGGTCGTCCGATTCGCTGGGTCGTTGCCCTATTAGGGGACCAACCGCTTACCATAGAATTTGCCGGAATACGATCAAGTCCCCTGACGAGAGGACATCGATTTTATCGAACGAAGGGAAAAAAGCCGGGACAGAGGGTTCCTCTCACTACTGCCAACAATTATATCGAGACCATGAAGCGGGTCGGGGTGCTGGTTGATCCGGAAGAGCGTCGGAGCCTCATTACTCAACAAGTCTCTGCATTAGCCAAGACGGCAAAAGGCGAGGTGGATCCGTTATTTCGGGATGAGCTGATTGAAACAGCGGTCTTCGGCGTGGAATATCCGCATACGATTCTCGGCACATTTCAGAAGGAATTTTTAGCGATTCCGAAACCGGTTCTGATTTCCTCGATGAAAGAGCATCAAGGTTTTTTCTCTTTAATGACAAAGGATGGCGCGCTCCTGCCAAAATTTATTGCGGTGACGAATATGCCGTGGGGAAATACCCGGCTGATGACCAAAGGGAATGAACGAGTTCTGGCAGCCCGGCTGAGTGACGCCCAATATTTTTTCACAGAGGACTCGAAACGCCCGCTGCCGGAACGAGTGCCGGGCTTGGAAGGGGTCCTTTTTCATCACAAGCTGGGAACCGTTCGTCAAAAAGTGGATCGGGTGGGTCA
>DOFS01000462.1:0-1511 GCA_003523945.1 Nitrospiraceae bacterium
TATTAATGATTCGACTGCGCGTGCGGAACACCTCATGGACAGATGGATTGGCAATCAGATCCACATAGCGTTGTCGATACCGGGTTTCGATGTCGGTGAGCCCGTGCCATTTTTCCGGAAGAGGTCTCAGGCCTTTCGTGAGAAAGGTGAGGGTATGGACTTCCACCGTGAGTTCGTCGGTTTTGGTGCGAAACAACCGGCCTTCTACCCCGATCCAATCCCCTAAATCAAATGACTGAGACAGTTCGTAGGACTGATCCCCAAGCAGATCTTTCTTGAGATAGACCTGGAGGCGATATCCTTCTTCCTGTAAGGCCGCGAAGGCGGCTTTTCCAAACCGGCGCATGGCCACAATACGTCCCGCCACCGCGCAGGAAATTGTGTTGCCCTCCAGCTCATCTTTGGTCGAAGAGGTATACGAATGAAGAATTTTCTCCAATGTGTCGGTGGTGGTAAAGCGTGTGCCAAAGGGACGGAGGCCTCGATCCTGAAGGGCCTTGAGCTTTTCCAGTCGTTGTTGCTGTTGTTCGTTTAGTTCTTCCATAACTCACATTGCTCTACTGATTCCTGAAGGTGAATATCTTGATGGTCGTGTGACCGGCTCGTGGACCCCGAATTCGTCGGTGATCGATCATCAGGACTGAGCGTTGAATCGAGATGTATATTAATTAATTGGCCGGCATGTGGGAGGCTTTCGAGGCCTTCATCGTTAAGTATGCTTCAATAAAAGGGTCGAGGGCTCCATCCATGATCGCCGCGACATTGCCTGATTCGTAGTTGGTTCGGTGGTCTTTGACCATTTGATAGGGTTGGAATACATAGGAACGAATTTGGCTGCCCCAAGCGATATCTTTTTTTTCCCCAATAATATTTTGAAATTCAGCGTCCTTCTTTTGCTGTTCCAGCTCATACAGCTTCGCCTTTAAAACCCGCATGGCCCCGATCCGGTTTTGCAATTGCGAGCGTTCATTTTGGCATTGCACCACCGTTCCCGTGGGAAGATGGGTCATGCGAATGGCCGTTTCCACCTTGTTCACATTTTGTCCGCCCGCGCCACCCGCCCGAAAGGTATCGACTTTCAAATCCTTATCCTCAATCACAATGTCAATGTCATCGTCCAATTCCGGATAGACTCCCACGGCGGCGAATGAGGTGTGTCGACGTTTGTTGGCGTCAAATGGGGAGATCCGAACCAGCCGGTGCACGCCGGCTTCTGAGTGCAGGTATCCATAAGCCATTGGCCCGGCAATGCCCAAGGTGACACTTTTGATGCCAGCTTCATCGCCGGGTTGCAGATCGATCGTCTCCACTTTGTACTCGTGTTCCTGCGCCCATCGAACATACATGCGCATGAGCATCTGTGCCCAGTCCTGCGATTCAGTTCCACCAGCACCGGGATTAATGCTGAGAATGGCGTTATTCCGGTCATGTTCGTCCGATAACAGTTGTTCTAAGCGCCAGGCTTCCAGCGTGGCCTCAATCTCTTTGATGCCCTTGCTCCACTCGGCTTC
>DOFS01000462.1:1625-2740 GCA_003523945.1 Nitrospiraceae bacterium
AATTCCGGATCGCCCTGTTGGCCAATAAGATCAAGGATGGCGAGAAGATCATCCCGTTGCTGGTCGAGTTGATGAAGGCGGGAGAGTTGGCGTTCGATTTCGGCTTGACGTCGTCCGGCTTTAGCGGCCTGACGTGGGTTGTTCCAAAAATCAGGTTGAGAGGTCTCGCGCTCCAGTTCTTCCAGTTCAGTTGTCAGTCGAGGGACGTCAAAGATACCTCCGAAATTCCTGAATGTAGTCGTTGATTTTTTCCATTCGCATGCGAATATCTTCGAGCATGGGCAGCACTCCTCTCGTGGCTATATCAGCAAAGACCGCGGGTTGCGTGATGAGAACGGTGTGGTGAACCGACACCAAGCGAACAAAATTCCGCTTATTATAACACAACCCCAACTAAAGACATCCCCAAACTTGGTATAAAACGTGGGTGAGGAGGAACGGAGGGAAAGTAAACCGGTCACCGCGGCTTCTGAGAAAATTGGTGTCTGTGAGAGAATGCGCCCGTTCGGGCCGATGAAGCCGGAAATCCCGGTGTTGGCGGCTCGGGCAAAACCTAAATGATTTTCCACGGCACGAAAGACGACCATGCCGAAATGCTGATATGGAGCGGCGGAATCTCCAAACCATGCGTCATTCGTGATTGTGACAAGAAAATTAGCGCCCTCCTGTGCCATCCGGCGTACCAGATCAGGGAAAATCACCTCAAAACAAATGGCCACCCCGAATCTCGGTCCACTGCCGCTGGGAACCGTCGGGATCTGCATGGTCATGGGGCCTTCACCGGATTTGAAGTCCCCTATGCCCACCACGAGCTTATCCAGGAAAAAGAGAATTGTTCGCAAGGGAATATATTCCCCAAAGGGCACCAGGTGCCGTTTGTCATATCTCGCTGAGACCCCTCCCTCCTTTGTCACCAAAAAGGCGCTGTTATACAAATAGGGGCGACCGTCTTGTTGAAACCGAAGTGTGGGGCTGCCAAATAGCAACGGGCTGTGCGTGTCTTTCGCAATATCAAGAATTTGGCTCTGATACGCAGGTTCTTGTTCGAAGAGAAATGGTGTGGCTGCCTCCGGCCAAATGAGCAGATCGGTATTCTTTCCGGCTTGTTGGCTGAG
>DOFS01000462.1:2828-3002 GCA_003523945.1 Nitrospiraceae bacterium
AGATCGGTCTTTTTTCCGGCTTTTTGACTGAGTGCGGTGTAGCGCCGAAGAGTTTCATCTCGATAGGCTTCGTTCCATTTGATGCCTTGATCAATGTTGGCTTGGACCACACCTATCGATAGAGTTTCTGCCGAGGCGTCGAGATCGGCTTGTTGCTGTACCCGCCAGCTGCCA
>DOFS01000462.1:3097-3326 GCA_003523945.1 Nitrospiraceae bacterium
TGCTGTACCCGCCAGCTGCCATAGATAAGGACGAGACAGAGAGCGCAGCTAAAGCTTGCAATGGAGACCCAGGGTTTTGGAGCTAAGTCTCGTGATTTTCCGTAGATCCATATCAGAAGAGACGTGAGTGCAACATTGCCCATGACGATTAAAAATGAGACGCCATAGACTCCGGTCACATCGGCAGACTGAATAACTGAGAGCCACTGGTATTGGGAATAGCCCAAGA
>DOFS01000462.1:3422-15481 GCA_003523945.1 Nitrospiraceae bacterium
GTATTGGGAATAGCCCAAGAGTGCCCAGGGAAACCCGCTCAGCGCATAGGTTCGCAGAAATTCAAGGGAAACCCACAAAGCGGGCGCCCCAAGCCATACGAGCTTGGGAAATGAGCGTTGAAACATAACATATCCCCAGGCATAAAGGCCCACATACAAGCCAAGATAGGTTGCCAGTAAAAGCATCAATGCCGCACTCACCGCAATCGGCACCTGACCGAATTGGTGCATCGCCGTAATGACCCATGTCACGGTGCCGGCAAACGCGATAGTTCCTGCCAGCCAGCCATGCCACAAGGCTCGTTTTGGCGGAAGGTGGTACAAAGAAATCTGAAGGGGAACGAGCATGACCCAGGCAAGCCAACCGAGATCAAATGGCGGAAAGGTGACAGGATGAAGAATGCCGGTTAACGCAATGGCAAGGAGGGAGGCAATTGCCTTGCGAGACGGGGTGGATGAATGTGGAATAGCCTGCCCTAAATTTAACAGGGAGGGATATCCTTTACGAGAAGGGCCTTATGTCTTTTGACTAGATCAGGCGAAATACGATCTCCGAAGTCGAACCCCACAATTAAAAGGGATTTTCGCTGGTCATGGAAGAAGAAATAATAGCAGCAGAGCTGGAGGATACGCTTGAACTCGTTAAGAAGACAAACCTGAAAGACCGGTCATCCAGCATGAACGGCGAAAAGCACGATTAGACGGCTTTTTGGACCAATCCGGACCGCAGACAACGCGTGCAGACTTTAATGCGTTGGGCTGCACCTTTCACCAAAGCGCGTACCGTACGCAAATTTGGACGGAAAATCCGTTTTGTCCGATTATTAGCGTGACTCACATTATTACCAACTAAGCGGTTTTTCCCGCATACGTCACATGAAAAAGCCATTGCGTTCTCCTGGATATTTGAAATGAACGATTTTTCTATAAGTTTCTGTTTGTTACCACAGGTGATATTGTACATACAAGTCCATGAAAATCAAAAATTTCTGTTGATGCCCCCAATTTTTCAATGCAGGTATTTGATTAATAGAGGCAAATGACAATTTACCCCGGATAACCTTAATTGAAGCCTTGTACTCAAGACCGGGCAATTTTTTTAAAAATGCCTCCACCACAATGAGTCGTAAGACTATGGGCCTTTTTAAAAGTCTACCAATCTTGGCCTGATAAGTATTTTATTTAATCACCATGCCGATTCAATCCGCTCTGTCTGAGATTCCCATTCAATTTGCCAAAGGTGTAGGGCCCCGGAGGGCCCGTTTATTGGAGAGGTTGGGCGTACGGACGTTGGAGGACGCCTTTTGGTTATTGCCCTGGCGGTATGAAAACCGGTTGGAAGTGTTGCCCATCAGGAATCTTCTTCCAGGCATGAAGGCCACCATTAAGGGCACAGTGCAGAGTATTAGAGTGAAGACCACGTTCCGGAGACGCATGGTGGTGGTCACGATTTTGGTGAGGGATGGGACCGGCCTTCTCGAATGCGTGTTTTTTAATCAGCCCTACCTGGAAAAAACCTTTGCGCCTGGTGTGTCTCTATTATTGACCGGTCCAGTCTTGTCCAAATCTTCCGGAAGCCTACCGTTGACCATGCGCGGGCCGGAGTATGAATTGTTCGATGAGGACGATTTGCCGGACATGTGTGGGGGCCGGATTGTTCCGGTCTATCATGAGACGAATGGGCTGAGCTCCAAGCAGATTCGACGAATTATGCGATCAATTTTTGACCATTATGCCGATCATCTTCAAGAGGTGTTGCCGACGGCCATGCGCAGGAAACTCGGAGTTCCAACCCTTCGGGAGGCATTGCCCGTCTTGCATTTTCCCAATCAAGAGCGTTCGGTGGAGGCCTTGAATGAATATGTCACTCCAGAACACCAACGGTTGGCATTTGAAGAATTGTTTCTCCTGCAATTAGCGCTCGCCATGCGGCGCCAAGGGCAGACTCAGGACATTGAAGGCATCGCATTTGCTGTTCGAAATCCGTTGGTCGAACAGCTGAAAACCGTGTTGCCCTTCTCGCTCACTCCGGCACAGGAGCGGGTGATCAAGGAAATTAGCCATGATATGGGCCGGCCAACCAGTATGAACCGCTTGCTGCAAGGAGACGTGGGGTGTGGGAAAACGGTGGTGGCTCTTCATGCCATCGTGATGGCCTGTGGGTCTGGATATCAAGCCGCCTTTATGGCCCCCACGGAAGTGTTAAGTGAGCAGCACTACCTGTCGTTGTTTCCCCTATTTGAAGCATTGGGAGTGAGGTGCTTGCTGTTGAAAGGCGGGCAAACCGGACGCGAGCGAGGGAAGATTCTCGAAGGAATCCAGTCAGGTCATGTGCAAGTGGTGGTGGGTACGCACGCACTGTTACAGCCGGATGTGCACTTTGCCAAGCTTGGGTTGGTAATTGTGGATGAGCAACACAAATTCGGCGTGCTGCAGCGCGCACAGCTTCGTGGAAAAGCGGCCTGGCATCCCGATGTGTTGGTGATGACCGCCACGCCTATTCCCAGGACCCTGGCCATGACGCTCTATGGCGATTTGGATGTATCAGTGATTGATCAGTTTCCTCCAGGGAAAAAACCCGTAAAGACGATCTTGTTCCCGACCGGTCAACGGAAGGACGCGCATCGTTTGATGCGAAAGGAATTGGAAGCTGGGCGTCAGGCCTATGTGGTGTATCCGCTCGTGGAACCATCAGAAAAAATTGATTTGCAAGCAGCCATTGAGGCTGCCGAGCAATTACGCGAAGAATGTGCTCCATTTCGTATCGGGTTGCTACATGGCCGATTGCCTTCCCGCGAAAAGCAGGCGGTTATGACCCAATTCAAAAAGAAGGAGATTGATGTATTGGTGGCTACCACCGTTGTCGAGGTCGGCTTGGATGTCCACAATGCCACGGTCATGCTCATTGAACATGCGGAGCGGTTTGGATTGGCGCAATTACATCAATTACGTGGCCGGGTCGGGCGAGGGATCTATCAAGGTTTTTGTGCACTGATTCATGACCTGGGAAAGATTCCTCCCTATTCCCAGCAAATCTCCTTGAAGCTTGAGTCGAATCGAACGTCTCTCGATGAGATCGGGAGGGGTTCCCAGGGAGACGCGTCTTCCCGGTCCACGGCCCGGCGACGTCTCGGAGTGTTTGCCCAATACGAAGACGGGTTTGCCCTGGCAGAAGAAGACCTGAACATTCGTGGGCCTGGGCATGTTCTTGGGGTGAAGCAATGGGGCGAAATGGATTTTCGCGCGGCGGATTTGACTCGTGACATCGCGTTGTTAATAAAAGCTAAACAGATGGCAATGGAATTGTTGGAGCATGATCCAATGTTGACCCAGGTCGAACATCGCATCCTCAAAGAAACGCTGTTTCGAAAGTGGAGTGAAAAGTTTGCGCTGGGTTCCATCGGATAAATCAGGAACTTGAATCATGATTTGGGAAGCCAAATGATGATGCCCCAATGATTTGAATTGAGCCCCCCTAAGAAGAAACGCTTGGCGTCCTTATTCTGTTTGACCTGCATTGAGGTTCATGGTAGATATCCAATGTTACGCTGTGCCATTGCCCGGATGGCGGAACTGGCAGACGCGCCGGACTCAAAATCCGGTTCTTTCACGAGAGTGGGAGTTCGACCCTCCCTCCGGGCACCATACCCTCCTTCTTGGGCTATTAGTTGGGAAAAAGTGACAGATGCAGAGCAAGACTTTCTAGCGAAGTTTTAAGTATGCGGATTGGAGTTTCAACCCCAAGAATTGACTTGACAGGGGCTACAGCCTTGACTATAGTTGGTGCCCTTGATCATGAAATAAAATCGTATATTTGCATTAGTTCGTTTTTTTTGATTATTCACTCACACTTCCAAGGAGGAGCCACATGCGGAAGGTAGGGTATTTAGGACTAGCAATGATTTTTGCAGGCTCGGTGAGCGTGGCGGTGGCGCAGGAGCGTCAACCCCAACATGTAGGGTATGGTACTGGGGTCGGAGAATCCCAGGGTGTAGGAGACAGGTCACGTGTGATGGATCAAGACGACATGTTGCGATATCTCTCTGCAGATGAAACTATTCAAGGAGAGGTTATTGGAGTTGATCTATCCAGTGGGAGACTTTTCCTTGACATGGGAGGAAGTTCCCAGGATGAGCGCCAGACTCTTAGGGGCGC
The DNA here is from genome assembly GCA_003523945.1 of Nitrospiraceae bacterium. Lineage (GTDB taxonomy): Bacteria > Nitrospirota > Nitrospiria > Nitrospirales > UBA8639 > Nitrospira_E. Next base: position 7,578 of record DOFS01000462.1, read on the forward strand.
ATTGAACATTATGACTCTGTATTTCGACGACAAGACGAATTTAGAGAATTTGAAGGCTGTCGGCAAGGGAGACTACGTAACAATACAGGCTGAGAATGAAACTACAGAGTCTCAAGAATTTGGAACGGGCAGGAAGATGGTTCGGCATGTGTATGTGTTAAGGGGGAATCAATTGCTGGGCGGAGCTGACAACCCTGGATTTGGTGGTGGATTTGGTCAAAGGCCAGATCCTTATCAACAGAGGGGGATCAATGTAAAAAGTGGTTCATATACCGGCATGCCTGAAGGTGCAGTGCAGCCAGGAGAAGTCAATTCAGGAATCACGAGTGATTTGGGAATGATGACCGGTGCAGCTCCTTGCTGGCAATGTGCCCCTCAACCCTCTACCATCAATGAAAGAACGGATAAGACCATTGCCACGGACTACGGCGATGATCGCAAGAACTTTAACAAGGGTACCGTTCAATAAGTTTTCGGGTACAGGCAATTTGGTATTCCATGAGAGCGTGCCGGTTCAAAATCCGGCACGCTCTTTTATTATTTGGCCGGTAACATCAGGCAGTTTGTTCGTTTCAGAAATATAATATTTGATATCGGTAGGAGGACATTGAGGGAACATGGAAGAGCTGGACCTTCGAGGAGTGATTTGTCCGTACAATTTTGTGAAAACCAAGCTTAAGCTGGAATCTTTGGAAATCGGAGCTCAATTAAGGATATTGTTAGACGAGGGAGAACCAATTCGGAATGTTCCGCAAAGTATTACCAATGAAGGACATCAGATTCTCAGACAAGAACGAGTCGAACAATATTATCTGGTTGTTATACAGAAGGAAGATGTGTGATGGGATTCGAGTTGATGATATCAGTGAACGGTTCCAGTTGCCTTTTATTTCTTTGAGGTAACCCTTGAATTAAAAGCGTAATTTCCCCTTTTATCGATTTGCTTTTTAACTGTTGAGCCACTTCTTCGATCTCCCCCCGCAGAATTTCTTCGTTGAGTTTGGTCAGTTCTCGTGTCAGCACGATGTGTCTGTTTCCCATGACGGTGGTGATGACTTGTAACGTTTTGAGAATCCGATGCTGGGTTTCAAAGACAATGATGGTTCCCTTCTCTTCTTTGAGGTTTTTGAAAAATTTCTCCCTTGCCCCGGGTTTTCTTGGGACAAACCCCTCAAAAATGAACCGATCCGTTGGAAGGCCTGAGACGCATAAGGCCGTAAGAACGGAGGATGGTCCGGGAATAGGGATTAGCGGAATATTTGCCTTGATGGCCTCGCGCACCAGATAAAACCCCGGATCAGAAATAAGAGGAGTCCCCGCATCGCAGACCAATGCGACGGAGCTTCCTTCCCGGAGGCGATGGAGAAGAATATCGGTTTTTTCCTCCTTATTGAAATCGTGGTAACTCGTGAGTGGCGTATCGATATGATAATAGGTGCAGAGTTTCTGTGTGCGCCTTGTGTCCTCGGCTGCAATAATGGCCACCTCTTGTAGGGTACGGATGGCACGGAAGGTCATATCTTCCAGATTCCCGATTGGAGTGCTAACAATATAGAGTGTGCCGGTCATGGCCTGTTGAGGAATTTTGATGTAAGGCAAGGTTGCGATGGTACTGGGTGAGTTGGCGATTGTCCAGAAGAGTCTCGTTTTGCTGACTCATTTTTCCTTTACCTCATGATGAGGAACTGAAGAATGGAAAAAGACCAGACTTTGCAAGGCCAGGTGGCTCTCGTTACCGGAGGGGGAGTGGGAATTGGGCGCGCCGTCGCACAGGCGTTAGTTGGCCACCAGGTACGAGTCGCTATTTGCGGTAGACGTCCAGAAGTATTAGAGCGCACAGCCGGGGACCTTGCCAAGGTGGGTGGGGAAGTGCTTTCTTTGCCATGCGATGTGACTGAACGAGTTGATGTTGAGCGAACTATCAATGAGGTGGTCAAGAAATTTGGTCGGCTGGATATTCTCGTTAACAACGCCGGAGTATCAGGTCGGACCCCGATCCATGAGCCTGATGAAACGCAATGGCAGAATATTCTTCAAGTAAATTTAACGGGAAGCTACTTGTGTTCGAAAGTTGCAGTTCCTCATATGCTCACGCACCACTCTGGACGAATCGTTAATGTCTCTTCGGTACTGGGACGATTTGGTGTGGCAGGGTATTTAGCCTATTGTACTGCCAAGCATGGGATTTTAGGGTTCACCAAAGCCCTAGCCTTAGAGCTCGCCTCTCAAGGCATTACGGTGAACGCCATTTGCCCAACGTGGGTGGATACTGCCATGGCCAGGCAGGGAATCGAAGAAACTGCAGCCACCCTTGGGATTTCACCAGATAAATTTCGTGAAATAGCGATTGGTGCGATTCCGATAAAAAGGATGGTGGAAGCCAACGAAATTGCCAGCCTAGTCGTGTATCTGTGCTCACATGCGGCTAGTGGGATGACTGGTCAAGCTTTAAATGTTTGTGGTGGAGCTACCGCAGGTGTTGCATAAGCGGTTATGGTCTTTCCTGTTCTCTTTAAGCAAGGGAAAGTTGGTAACTCGTTGATTTTCTTGACCTTCCCTAGAGGCAGATCTATACTCGAGCTGGGGCACTTCGGATGTTTTTTTAATAGGTTGTTTAATGCCTGAATTACTGTCTTATCTCACCATGGGCCTCTATTTTGGAGGCACGTTTCTTTTTCTTCTGTATCTCTGGCATCGGTCTGATGTCATCTCAAAAATTTCTGTTGTGGCCACGGGTTTAGGGTTTGTTTCTCATACCTCGGGGCTCATAATAGCGATGGTTTCGACTGGGCATGTCCCTATCATGACCTTTAAGGACGCGATGTCCTTTTTTGCCTGGGGGTTAGTGTTGGTTTTTTTGTTGGTTGGTCTGAAACGGGGATTAGAGGTGTTGGGCGCATTTATCCTTCCACTGGCCTTTCTTTCTCTCGTTTCGGCAACTCTGGCGCCCCAGTCAGCCGGCTCTCTTGCCCCGGTCTTTCAGACGGTATGGGTGCACGTGACCCTGAGTATCCTGGGTACCATCGGATTTGCTGTAGCCTTTGTGGCCGGGCTGATGTATGTAATGCAGGAGCGTCTCTTGAAGTCCAAACAATTTAATGTATTAGCTTTCAAGCTCCCACCGCTGGACTTTTTAGATTCCCTAAATCAACGATCTATCCTTTTCGGTTTTCCCTTATTGACCTTGGGCATTCTCACCGGGGCAGTTTCAGCCCAATTGACGATCGGATCATATCTGAGTTGGAACTCTGAGCAAATTTGGGCGTTAATTACCTGGTTTTTTTATTTTGCGGTCCTGATGGGAAGGGTGACGGCCGGATGGAGGGCGAAAAAAGCCGCCTATCTAACCATCGTCGGATTTGCCGGGGTAATTTTGACTTTTATCGGCATCCTTATCAAAAGTCCGCAACCGATGTCACCGCTATGAATATTATCGTTTTAGGCCTCAATCATCGGACGGCTTCGGTCGAACTTCGTGAACTACTGGCTATCCAGGATAGTCGGATGGGAGAAGCGTTGGGTCGGCTCATGGCATATTCCGGAATTAAAGAGGCCATGTATCTGGGGACCTGCAACCGTGTTGAAGTGTATGCCGTCGTGGAAAAGGGAGAACGGGGTTTTCGTCAATTGGAAGATTTTTTGGTCTCAACCCATTTCTCCTTGTCTTCGGAGGATTTACTCCCTCACCTGTATCGATATAGTGATGATGAAGCCATCGCGCATTTGTTTCGGGTATCGGCCAGTTTGGATTCCATGGTCGTGGGAGAGCCCCAGGTCCTGGGGCAAGTCAAGGAAGCCTATGAACTGGCTCTGACCCATCGTTCGTCAGGGGTCATTCTTAATAAGGTCGTCAAAAAAGCGATTTCGGTAGGAAAAAGTGTTCGGACGAATACGCGGATTGGAGAATATGCGGTTTCCGTCAGCTATGCTGCTGTAGAATTAGCCAAAAAAGTTTTTTCGAATCTGAAGCAACGAGTCGTGTTGTTAGTCGGTGCCGGGGAGATGGGAAAATTGGCGGCGCAACACCTGGTGAATCAGGGTGTGAAGGAGGTCCTCATTACCAATCGGAATCATCATCGCGCTTTCTCACTGGCGGAACGCTTTCATGGAGAGGCGGTTCCCTATGAACAGCTTCGAAGCACGCTCCCCAAAGTGGATATTGTGATTTGCGCCACAGGTGCCCCCCACTATGTCATTACCAAAGATGATATCGAAATGGCGGTGTACCATCGAATGAACCGTCCAATGTTTTTGATTGATATCACAGTGCCTCGAAATATTGATCCGGCGGTCAAGGATGTTGATAACGCTTATGTATTTGACATTGATGATCTCAAAGCCCATGTGGGGCATAATCAGGAAGAACGATTGAAAGAAGCCGAAACCGCGGAGCACATGGTGAGAGAAGAAGTGGGAAGTATGGTGGCCTGGGTTCGCGGACTGGAGGCAACGCCTACCATTGTGGCCTTGAGAAAAAAAGCGGAAGAGATCAAACAAGGCGAGTTGGAGAAAGTCTTTGGTCGTCTGGGAGAATTGTCGCCGAAGGAGCGAGCGGCCATCGAAGGGCTTGCCTCGGCGATTGTGAATAAATTACTCCATGGGCCGGTCGTGACCTTAAAATCGGAAGCACAATCTCAAAATGGCTTTGCGTTTATTGAAGCCGCCCGCCGGTTCTTTGAACTTCGGGAACGGGAGATTCACTCCGGAGAGGTCCCACTCCTGGAAGATGAGACGGGTGATTTCGTGAGCGAAGAGACCCTGCAGAAGAAGGATGGTGTATGAAACAGGGGAATAGTCGAACAGGGTCTACGCTCATCGTGGGAACCCGAGGAAGCCAATTGGCCATATGGCAAGCCGAATGGGTCCAACGCCAGCTCAAAACCATTGCTCCGGATATTTCTGTCATACTACAGCGCATTCAAACCAGCGGAGATAAAATTCAGGATGTTCCTTTGGCCAAAATTGGGGGAAAGGGGCTGTTTGTCAAAGAAATTGAAGAAGCGCTGCTCCGACGCGATATCGATCTGGCCGTGCATAGCATGAAAGACGTGCCGTCAGAATTACCGGAAGGACTTGAGATTGTTTGTGTTCCTGAGCGGGAGGATCCCAGGGATGCGTTGATTGCCCGTGAAGGTCATACCTTAGCGACATTGCCGATTGGTGCACGAGTCGGAACCAGTAGTTTGCGACGACAAGCGCAATTGTTACATGCTCGTCCCGATCTTGAGATTGCAATGTTGCGTGGGAATGTTGATACACGACTTCGCAAGGTTCGCGAGGGTCAGTATGATGCCATTATTCTGGCCGCCTCCGGCCTCAAGCGCTTGGGTTGGGATGAGGAAGTGACGGAATATTTGTCTGTGGATGTGAGTCTGCCGGCAATCGGGCAAGGTTCGTTAGGTCTGGAAGGTCGGAAAGACGATGCGTGGGTTCGAGACCTGGTCGCTCAGTTTGAACATCGGCCAACACGGATTGCGGTCACTTCCGAGCGGGCGTTGCTTGCAGGCCTTGAAGGCGGATGTCAGGTTCCCATTGCTGGGTATGCGACTCTCCAAGGGGACACCCTGACTCTGGATGGGCTAGTCACGAGCCTTGATGGGAAGCGATATATTCGTCAGGTGGTATCGGGCCCAGCGGGAGAGGCTGCATCAATTGGCACCACGGTGGCTGAACAATTGTTGGATGGTGGGGCACAGCCCATTCTCCAGGAAATTTATGGGATGGCATGACCAAGTCAGATGCAAAACATGGTCGTGTGTTTTTGGTGGGAGCCGGCCCTGGAGATGCCAAGTTGCTGACCTTACGAGGGAAAGAATGTCTCGAGCAGGCTGATGTGGTGCTCTACGATCATCTGGCTAATCCGGAGTTGTTGAAATTTGCTCCTTCTTATGCTGAGTGTATTTACGTCGGCCGAAAAGGGCGTGGGGCCTATCGGGATCAGGCAGAGATTCATGCCTTGTTGGTCACGAAGGCCCAAGAAGGCAAGTGTGTGGTGCGACTCAAGGGCGGGGATCCCTTTGTGTTTGGCCGTGGAGGTGAAGAAGCCGAAGTGGTTGCTGACGCAGGGATCCCATTCGAAGTCGTGCCTGGTGTAACGGCTGCAGTAGCAGTGCCGGCGTATGCAGGGATTCCCGTGACGCATCGGACCCTCGCCTCGACCGTGGCATTTGTGACCGGGCATGAAGATCCGACAAAATCATCGAGTGCGATGGAATGGCCTCGTCTCGCTTCGGCTGAAGGGACCCTAGTCTTTTTAATGGGCATGAAAAATCTTCCGCAGATTGTGGCCCGGCTCATTCAGGAAGGCAAGCCAGCAACGACTCCTGTGGCGGTGATTCGATGGGGGACCTATGCTCGTCAACGAACGGTGGTGGGGACGTTATCCGACATTGTGGGAGTAGCCTCCAAGGCAGATATGAGCCCGCCGACGGTCATTGTTGTGGGTGAAGTTGTTCGGTTACGTGAGCGACTGAACTGGCATGAATCACGGCCTCTGTTTGGACAAGGGGTTTTAGTGACCAGACCTCGTGCTCAGGCCCCGGCGCTTTCAAATTTGCTGGCGGCCCAGGGTGCGGAACCGGTCGAATGTCCGACATTGGAGATATATCCCCCTGATAGCTGGAGTCCTGTGGATGAGGCGATTGCCGCAATTTCTTCCTATGATTGGGTAATTTTTACCAGTGTAAATGGCGTGCAGTCCTTTATGGAACGTCTTTGGTTTCATCGCAAAGATGCACGGAGCCTGGCCGGGATCCGCGTGTGTTGTATTGGTCCTCGGACCCGGGAAGAGGCTGCTCGGTGGGGGATTGCCTCGGATCTGGTTCCTCAAGAGTTTCAGGCCGAAGGGATTTTGGAAGCCATGAGTGGGTTAGGGGTTGCCGGTCAACGAATTTTGATTCCACGCGCCAAAGTGGCACGCGAGATTCTTCCTGACCAGTTGGAAGCCTTGGGTTCCACGGTTCATGTGATTCATGCCTATCAAGCTCTGCCTCCTACAGGTGAAATTGGCCCTATTCGTGAACGACTTCGCAACAGGGAAATTCAGTATCTGACCTTTACCAGCTCTTCCACTGTGAGAAACTTTTGTCAGTTGTTTGAGAATAGGGAAGAATTGCAGGAATTAACCCGGTATATGACCATAGCGGTGATTGGCCCGATTACCGCTCAAACCGTTAGGGATGAGGGGTTATCGGTGGATGTCGTGGCGTTGGAGAATACCGTTCCGGCGTTGGTCGATGCCATGATCGTACATGCGAGGCAAGCTCCGAAGGATACACGATTAGTATCGTCTTCATAATTTTCTATGATGAAAAAAATTCTGGACACCACGTTTTGTTAACCGATTGATGAGAGGAGTAGCGTCATGGTTCCTGTAAAATCTTGTATGGTCCCGGTAGACAAAATTGTCAAAGTTGACCGGGATATTTTGGTCAAGACCGCTGCAGAAATGATGCGGGATAATGGAATCGGGAGTGTGATTGTGACCAGTGGAGAGGTAATCATCGGCATTTTAACCGATACGGATTTGGTGCGACGAGTGGTAGCCGCGGGTGCAGACCCGATGCGGACGACGGTCGAAAAAATAATGTCCGCCCCGATTGTCAGTATCGAGGCAGATCGGACCCTGTTGGATGCAAATGATTTAATGGCTAAAGAACACATTCGGCACCTTGGGGTTACCCAGGATGGGATCATGGTGGGGATGATCTCTGTGCGGGATCTGGTTGTCTTTTTAACGAATCTTCCCCGAAAGTAAGGTCAAGTATGGGATTCCCCGTTCATCGTTTACGTCGATTGCGCCAGCATGAATCCCTTCGTCGAATGGTCCGAGAGACGCAGTTGACTCCGGCAGATTTTATCTATCCCTTATTTGTGACCTTCGGCGAGAATAAGCAAGAACCGAT
>DOFS01000379.1 GCA_003523945.1 Nitrospiraceae bacterium
AAGACAAAAGGGAGGAGGCATATCTTCCTCCCACAGAAAAAGAAACGTTCAAATTGGGTGGGAACTCGGCGCTGGATTTATGGGGTTGGGTCCGGTTGATGTTCTTGGAATTCGGATTCCGTTGGCATGTCTTCAACCGAGGGGGCTTCCATTGAATGCTCCTCGATGACGGGGGTTTCTTCAATAGGTGCGTCTTCCACAACTGGAAGTTCATCGATCACACTGGCTTCCATAGGAGCAGGTGGCACTATAGAGCCACTATCGGATTCGGTTGGGATGTGGCCCAATGATGGAACTTCCATTGAGCGCCCTTCGGTAACAGAGCTTTTTCCAACTGGGTTTTCTTCCACAGTGGGAAGGACCACCATGGCGCTTGATTCCAAAGGAGCGGGGGGCATAATCGCCACGCTATCGAAATCAGCCATAAGCCCTATCGTATCCTCTCCACCGTCTAATAAGAGGGTAATCTGTGTAGTATCGTTCCGCCATTCTGCCACCATCTTCAAATGACCACGAAGCACGGCCTGTCCCCAGAGACTTTGGTCATATTGATACAACGAATCTAACCAGATTTCCTGTACCGACGTCGGCATGCCATAGGATTGGGTTATCCAATTTTTCACCTTATGGAAATCTTGGATATAGTCCACCGCGTCATCATGCTTCGGTTCAAATAGATAATTCGCCTGGGCAAGTTGGTCTTCATAAAACGTGTAGGTTAACGACGCGTCAATCCCCTCGATTTGGCGACGATACCCTACCCGCTGCTCGTAGCTGTCCAATACCGGAGATTCAAGTTCCCAAGTCGGTTGCACCGGTTCATTCAGTTTTATTTCCTGAGCATTCATTCCCCATTCCGTACTTCGCCGCTCAAAAGTCTGAGGTTGGGCTGGAACAACCGTTTTTTGAATCACGGAAGATTGCGATTGATGATGAGTGGGACCCGCCAACAAATGCCCATTCGAATCCCGATGACGGGTTAAAATCAAATATTCGGATGCCTCATAAGCAAAACTGGTCGTCAACAGTGAGGTACCGATCATGACCACAGCGCCCGTTAAGAAGAAATGTGTTTTCATAGAATTTCCCGTTGTCCTCAAGGTTATCAATCGCAATGAATGATCTGAGGATCCCCGTTTGGATGAATCCATCGGCGAATCTCTCGTTATCACTATTCATTAGTCAATATAGAATAGTGTCGGTTGTTGAAGAGGGAACTTGAGGGAGAGGGACCAGAAAATTCAGGGTATTCCCTATATTCCGAACTATCATTCAGAGGTAAAAAATTCAATCATGAACATGGAGAACCCACTTGGGGCGAAAAGAGAAGACAGGAAAGATAACGAGATTCGACTGCAAAAGTGACAAATACAGCCCGACATCGAGTGTTAACACCAGGCGACATTGGCGGAGCAATCCCCACCACTTCCGGCCAATGGCTGCTCGAGAATTTCCTCCCAGTGCTCTTTCAAATTGCTAAACATCTGGAGATACCCGTTATAGGAATTAGGTTTCTGCATGTATCCATTCACCCCCATCCCGGCTGAATGATAGATATCCTTCGGAGCTTTTGACGTGGTCAACACTACAATGGGCAAGCACGCCAACAAAGGATCTTTCTTAATTTCCTTCAGCACTTCCCCTCCGGTCATGTAAGGCATATTTAAATCCAAAAGAATCACACTGGGACGTGGGGCGGATTCTCGCGTGGGAAATAGGCCACGGCGATACAAGTAATCCAGCAATTCGGTGCCATCATACACACACCGTAATTCCTGTCCGACGGGGCATTCGTCCCATGCCGCCTTCACAATTTCACAGTCGTCGGGATTATCATCAACAAGGAGAACGGTTTGGATAGGCGGAGCCATGATCAGCATTCCTGGGATTGACTAAACTGAAGACCAGCAAGAGAGATGGGCCATACCCATTGCCCACGGCAAAGCATCTCTTCCCCCTATCGGCAATGTTCGTTAAAAACTTTCCTGTAAAGACCGACCGTTGCCCGCTTAGGCCCTGGTGAATCCCGTCGAATCACCCGCCGTCGTCAAGGAAGGCACATTGAGCTGAGAGGAGATCAACTGTCGAAAGGAAGGAGACTCCGGAATATGGTTGGGCCAATGCGGGAGATGTCGGACGTGCAACCACTGCACAAGAGCATCCCAGCCAGTTACCCGAATGACATCAGCATGGGGGATGGCACGATTCCAGGGTTGATCCATAACAAAAACTTGTCTGTCGAGGGCACGATACGCCTGAATATGGTGAGGATGATCGTCAATCGCGGCTGTAATCGATTCCGGAATGTCGGTTTTCTCTTCTGTGTGATACAGCGCATCAAAAGGAAGATTATGGCTCTCTAACCAACGAAGAGTCTGGGGACGTGAATACGGACGCCGGGCCGTCACAATGATAATGCGGTAACGTTGATGGATGAGGGTCAGGGCCTGTTTTGCCCCTGGATACAGCGGTAACCGTGGGATGGATTCCTCATGAAACCGAGAGAATATTTCCTCAAGGAGCTCACGCGCTAATTGGCTCCCATCTAACCCACCGGCGCTGCCATACAGACCCATAGGCCATGACGTTCCAGTCATTTCCTCAAACAAACGCTGCACTTCCGGCTCAGCACGACCTAAGACATTATCAATATCCACCGCAAAACATGGTCGAATCATCAAAGGATATCCCCTCTATGTTTTTCCGAATACGTGAACCTGGGAAGGGAAAGTCACGAAATACAATCGGCTCACCCCGCTTTATTACCATAGAAACATTTGAGCCAAACAAGCAAGCCGGCCACACAAGGCTTTCGCCAACCACAGGATTTGAATAATGCCTCCCCAACCATCAGGGGCCCAACCCACACCGGACTGGGCCTTCGGACAGAGAGGCGTTAGTGAGATAACTTAGTAGCAAGAGGCTGGTCGATGAAAAGGCTTCGAAGAGGCCGATTGGTTAACGCGAGATAGGCTTTTTTGATAGATCGCACCGGTGTGACCTCCATCAGAAACGGAGTTTCCCAATCATCATCCGCTACATCCGGTTCCTCTGGAATAAGTACCCGTCGAAAACGTTGTTCATGCGCGGCCAAAATTTTTAGAGGCACTCCGCCCACGGTTCCCACGTGCCCATCCGCCGTGACCGTACCTGTCAGAACCGTCTCTTCATCCACGGGCTCATTTTTGGCCAGGGCCACGACATTCAGAGCGGCCGTGGCCGATAGACTTTCCCCATACAGGGTGACTCCGGGATACGGCAGAATAAACCTCACCGTCCAGGAATCGGGATTCAGGCCGGCAGCCTCCACCACAAAAGTTAAGGCGTCTTTGACCGATTGTTGGGCATACGGTGAAAACTTCCCTGGCATGGAAAGAAATTGAAGATCCAAGCCTTTGTGATCCCGTCGCTGAAGAAATTCCAATTGGATTTCGGCAACAATCCCAACCTGTTCAGATTGTGCATTGGTCGTGACCCCGAGAATAGGAATGACTGTTCGAATATACTTCGTCGGGGATTCGGCTTCTGCGGCCGCATGACCAGAGGAAGGGAGACTAAATGACAGAAATACCGAGAGGAGAACACCTCCAAGAATGAGCCAAGATGTCGGGAGTACGCCTTGTTGAATTTTATGCCCGGTAGACAAGGAATCGGAATAGCCACCGTGAAACCATGCCCGACATCCACCCATCGCCGTCCTCCATGAAAGCTGTTTTCTCCCTTTCGGCCTGGCCAGGAGCACACTTAAGCTTCAGGAGGTCAGACACCCTAACTTGCTGTCTCGGGTTATCCCTGGACCTTGTCAATTCAGAGACTTTTTTTCGCTGGAAAGCGGAGATATCATGCCCGCAACCACACATCCTCTATAAGGCAAGGTCTTCATTACTATCCTCAATCCACTGCTGACAAATGAGGTTAAGAACATTGGTAAAAACGCCGATGACGACACCAGGACTCCCCCACAGTTCGGTAAGTCCCTTTTCTTCCTGGAACGCTTCATCGGGAAATATATGCCCATCAAACGAATCCCAACAACATCGGCTCAAGTGGGAATGTATCTCTGTGGTATCGACCGCCCATGGCTGGATACGCCCTTTCTCCTGCACCGGTTCCTCATCCAATCTTCCAACGATATTGCCAAATTACGAGAGGCTGGAATTCAAGAGATCACCATTGATACAGATCATGGGCTGGACGTGGCATCAGATTCCGAACCGCTACACACTCAAGATGATGTCTCATCCCTACCGGATTCAACGCTACCTCATTCCTCCGACCCACCCGAAGTTGAACGTCTTCAACACCTTCCCCTCTCGGTCAAGGGGAAATCACTGTCCGGGGAACTCACCACCATAAAGCAGGTGCGGAAGTCTATGCTGGAGGGCGTCCAGGAGATCCTCCACACATTACAGAAAACCGGAGGACTCGCCATAGAGAAGGTTCATCAGATTACTGAAACCGTTATGGCAGAAACCCTCGGACATGAAGAAGCCTGTATTGCCATGATTCGAACCCGAGACTTTTCTCCGGCACTGTACGATCACGCGCTCGCAGTTAGTACGTTAGCCGTATTACTGGGACGAGCTGTGGGGTTGGATCAGACAGCCTTACAACACCTGGCAAGCGCTGGGCTCCTCCATGACGCGGGACTCTTGAACATCCCACAAATTCTTCACCGACCGCTCAACCAGTTATCCGACTCAGAATTAGGCCTGTATCAGAGGCATCCCCGGCGGGGAGTTGAGATGCTGTCTCATCAGTCAAGTCTTCCCGACGAAGTCGATACCTTAATTCGCGAACATCATACGGCATTGGATGGCTCAGGATATCCTGCGAATATTGATTCAGCCAAAACTCAAAAACCCAGCCGAATCCTTCGAATTGTCGACGAGTATGATGAATTATTGTCCGGTCACCGCACAGGAAATCCTCTCCCGGTCCGAACCGCACTCTCAACGTTGTACCAACAAGGCAAAAAAGGGCTTTTGGATGGCGAATTAGTATCGACGTTCATTAATCTCGTCGGAATCTATCCCACCTATGCCTTAGTAGAATTGAGCACAGGGGAACGGGGAATCGTCACAG
>DOFS01000475.1 GCA_003523945.1 Nitrospiraceae bacterium
TAGCCGGGGCCGGAGTCGTCTCTGACGTTGCTTCCGCGTCGTTGGGTTCAGTTGGAGGAGTTGACGCGGGGGTCGATGGCGCAGACGATTCATGGTGTGTGGTTGGGTGAAGATCAATCACCGTGGATGAGGTATTGGCCTGTTTGGAAAGTAGGGCCAAGCTGAGGGATGTCAGCATAAACACAATAGCGGCTCCCACGGTGATTTTACTCAGAAATGTTCCGGGGCCGCGACTCCCAAACACCGTTTGAGAAGATCCTCCAAACGATGCTCCGATTTCAGCGCCTTTTCCTGCTTGGAGCAAGATAGCGGCAATCATGAGAAAACAGACAATGATATGAAGAATGACAGTCAGTGTATACATGAGTGTACGTGTTTGGTGGAGTGTTCCTGATTAAATTAAGGTGGCTAGTTCGGCTATCTTAACAAAGGATTCCGAATTCAAACAAGCTTTTCCTACGAGAGCCCCATTAATTTGTGGAGATTGAAAGAGACTTTTGGCATTGTCCTGCGTCACGCTCCCACCGTAAATAATTCTGGTCTGATCAGGGTTGATTCCCCAGTGTGTGGCGAGAAAGGATCGGATGTGCCCATGGACCTCAGCCGCCTGTTCGACTGTAGCGGCATGACCGGTTCCTATGGCCCAGACCGGTTCGTAGGCGATGGTGACCTTTGCAAAATCTTTCAACTCGACTCCTTCGAGGCCGGTTTGTAATTGCTGTTGAATCACTGATTGCGTTTTGTTTAATTGGCGTTCTTCCAGACGTTCACCCACACATACAATCGGCAACAAGGAATGGTGGAATGCGGCGTGGACTTTTTTATTAATATCCTGGTCGGTTTCCCCAAAGATATGTCTTCGCTCGGAATGTCCAATAATGACATAGTCGCACCCGACTTCACGTAACATGGGTGGCGAAATTTCTCCGGTAAAGGCGCCTTCGTCGTTGGCATAGGTATTTTGAGCGGCCAGTTTGATGGATGTGGAGGCTAGCAGGCGTGAAACTGCTGGCAACGAGACGAATGGGGGAGCCACGGCCAATTCGACCGAGGCCTGCGGTTGATAAATCTGAAGAATATCATTGACCAAGGACTCGGCCTGGGAAACTGTCTTGTGCATTTTCCAATTGCCCACAATGAATCGTCGCAGCATAGGCACCTCTTATAATTTTCGAAGAAAAAAGGGAGGGCGTTGGAATCAGAGGCGATCAGGTAAGGCAGCGAGGCCTGGCATATGCTTACCTTCTAATAGCTGGAGAGCGGCACCACCACCAGTGGAAATGAAGGACATACTTTCCGATTCTCCTGCTCGATACACAGCCAGAGCCGTATCCCCTCCTCCCACAATTGTTTTGGCGTAGGCATTGGCCACAGCATGAGCCATCGCATACGTCCCTCGGGAAAATGCATCCCGTTCAAAGACTCCCATGGGGCCATTCCACAAAATAGTTTTCGCGTTTTCGACCGCTTCGCTAAACAGGCGGACTGAGGCCGGTCCGATGTCCATGCCATACCAGCCAGCGGGAATTTCTTGTACGGGGACAATTTTTGTTTCCGCTTCAGGGTCGAGACTGGCGGCTACGACACAATCCACGGGAAGATAAAATTTGATTTTTTGAGCCATCGCTTGTTCGTGAATACGTTTGGCAAAGTCCAGCATATCTTTTTCAACGAGAGATTGGCCGATCTCCAACCCCATGGCCTTGATAAAGGTAAAGGCCATGCCTCCACCGATGATGACCTTATCGACTACTTTGCCTAGATTCTCGATGACCCCGATTTTTCCGGAAACTTTTGCCCCTCCCAAAATGGCCACAAACGGACGAACAGGATTTTCCACGGTGCCTTCTAAGGCTTCAACCTCCCGTTTCATCAGAAATCCTGCTGCGGACACTTTTACATATTTGGTGATGCCAACAGTGGAAGCGTGAGACCGGTGGGCGGTTCCAAAGGCGTCATTGATGTAGACATCCGCCAAAGAGGCCAATTGTGCCGAGAATTGGTCGTCGTTTTTTTCTTCTTCCGCATGAAAGCGTAGGTTTTCTAACACGACCACGTCGCCGGGTTTGGCTTTATTGACGACCGCTTCAACTGCCGGCCCAATGCAATCTCCAACAAATTCAACCGGTTTATTCAACAGGCGCTGAAGGCGCTTAGCGACGGGCGCGAGGCTGAGTGACTGGTCGGTAGTTCCCTTTGGGCGTCCTAAGTGGGAACACAGAATAACGATAGCGTCCTCGTCCACAGCACGATTAATTGTGGGAAGGGCGGCTCGAATCCTGGAATCGTCGGTGATTTGACAGGCATCATCAAGGGGAACGTTAAAATCCACGCGGATGAGTACGCGTTTGTTGCGGAGGTCAACCTGATCAATCGTTTGTTTTTTTAAATGCTTCATGCCTTCCTTTCCCTTCCGAGGTCGATGGCCGTCTGTCGGGGGAAAGCCGGATAATTTAGTGGTGATGCGATAGTTATTTGTGTTGAGCGAGAACTTTGATCAAATCGTGCAAGCGACACGAATATCCCCATTCATTGTCATACCAGG
>DOFS01000543.1 GCA_003523945.1 Nitrospiraceae bacterium
GACATGCCTGCCTAGGTATGTGGGTTTCGCTTTACGCTGGGAAAGGAGAGGATAGTATAGGCTATGGACCCAATGTTTTAAACCCAATGCAGGCTTGATGGAAGGTAGAAAGGGAAGTCCGATTACAGGGAAACAGGTTGACGGGGGAACAATATGACAACAAAGGCTCACTTAGCCTCTTCACGAACACCTTGGCGGATAGTTTTTTTAATGGCCGCCGATTCGGAAGTTGCCACGCGCACTCTCATCTTCGCCATTAAACTGGCCCCGTTCGCTCAGTCTGGCACCGGCCCCCTTAAAAGCTCCGTTTCAACCAATTTTCCTAGATCCCTCAGCAGGTTGATTTTTCTGCCATCGAGCTGGCGGGGTCTGGAGTCAATGAGGCAGAGGGTGCCAATCACATTCCCGTCGGGAAGCCTGAGCGGACAACCGGCATAAAACCGAATGCGCGGCTCGCCGGTTACCAAGGGATTGTCGGCGAAACGTGGGTCGAGAAACGTATCGGGGACTATCAGCAAACGATCCTCTAAGATGGCATGAGCACAGAT
Source organism: Nitrospiraceae bacterium (assembly GCA_003523945.1). GTDB lineage: Bacteria > Nitrospirota > Nitrospiria > Nitrospirales > UBA8639 > Nitrospira_E. Next base: position 549 of record DOFS01000543.1, read on the forward strand.
CGCCATATCGCGCGGAGTTTCATTGACATTAAGTCCAATACAGGATTTAAACCATTGTCGGTCCCGGTCAATGAGACTGACAAGTGCGATCGGAACTTCAAAAGAATCCGAGGCGATTCGTGCAATACGATCATACCGTTCTTCCGGATCGGTATCCAGAATTTTCAAATTGGTCAGTGCAGCCAGCCGTCCTTCTTCATTGTCTGGTATCTGCGCTCTTATCCAGCGACAATCGGATCGAAGAATCCATGCGCGGATTCGGGTCCGCGCATACTGCGGTGAAAAAGGCCTGATCAACCAGTCGGTAGCAAAATTTGCGAGGTCCGGGGCCGTGGTCTCCCTTTCGGCAACCACAACAATAGGTATAGATGGATTTTCTTGGGTGTCTAAGCCTTTGACGATTCGGCATACATCCAGAGCATCGTTGTCCACGGATTGCGCGTCTACGATGACCAGCGATGGTGGGTCTGTTTCTATAGCTTGAAGTGCATTTGGATTATTTGTCGCTGAGGTCAGGCGAACCTGTTCAGCGGCGGCGGCGCCCTTAATTACCTCGGCCGTTTGAGCGTCTGTCGCACCTAAGAAGATTGAGCATTCCGAAAGAACTGGCGTTATTGTGGTAAAGGCCGAAAACTCTTTGCCGCCTTGCACTGTTTCTCTGTGGGCTTTGGATATTAGTTCAATGGTCTTCCCTTCTGCGGCCGCGAACACCTGAAGAGGCTGGTTCGCCAGCTTCAATTTGGCCCTCATTGCGTAAACAATCTGATCCAGACTGTCGTCATCGCGCATTGGATCATGATGGGTCAACGCTAATTTCTTGACCCCGGCGGCATGGCATATTTCAATCGCATACTCAGCGGGACTATGGCCCCACCCGATTTTCTCGAGATATTCCGTCGCGATATATTGGGCATCGTGGATAACCAGATCAGCTTGCCGCATGAACTCCGCATGTTGACGGTCCTGACTGCCAATCTGGATCTTGTCGGTCGACGACTGACGGGAAAAAGGTTCGTGATCGCAAGCGTACACAATCGAAACCCCGTCGGCTTCAAGCCGGTAGCCTAGCGTCAGAGCCGGGTGATTGAGGTAGCGAGTCCGAACGGAAATGTCACCAACCTCAAATATGCCCTCAACCAGGTCGTAATAGGTAATTCTTGCGCCGAGCGCTTCAAGGGTCATGGGAAAGTAGGTGTACTGCATTTGCCCTGCGAGCGTATCCCGAATCGACTCGCCAAGGCCGTGGGGTGCATATATGGCCCACTCATTACCGGGTGCAAACAATGGCGCAAAAAAAGGAATGCCTTGGATGTGGTCCCAATGGGTGTGGCTGATTAACAGGTGACCGTTTATGGGGGACGTATTCTCGGCTACCAGCGATTGGCCAAGACCATGAGCCCCTGTTCCGCAATCGATGACCACCAGGGTTCCAGCAGCAGAGCGCACCTCAACACAGGACGTATTCCCTCCATAACGGACGGTACTTGGACCCGCTTTTGCTATGGAACCCCGTGTGCCCCAGAATCGAACGCGCATGGTTCGTTGGACTCCATGACGTCGGATCAAGATGCAGATGTGAGCTTGGCCCTATGCTGGCAACTAGAAAAACAACCGTTTTTGAGAGAAACAGATATTCCTGTATAAAGAAATCTGCCCTCCCACTTTCAACAAAGAAAGATGTGAAATACTACTCCTTCCAGCTTAATAATCAACACCTTCTCCAAAAGATAAAGAAGGGATAGTGGATTGTAAGCTGCGGTCCTCCTGTCCAATCCGGAGGGCCGTTGGCCTGAGTTCGAGAAAAATGAAAAAATATTCTCCCATGATGGCTTAGACCACCTGTTTCGATATCGTCGAGAAATGACTCCAAAGTCAGGCACTACGGATGTCAGCTGGGGCGATGTATGTAAAGATCGAATGTTGATATCCAATTGCCTCGGCTTGCCTTCGGAATGATTTTTATTACATGGATGAAGTCCAGGGAGACCACTCTACAGGTCAATACTTCATCTTCAGGGCTGGCTCGGTTTGTACCTTCTGGATCACCAGACCCTCAAATCCCACCACCAAATATTTTAAAAAACCGCACGGTGCACTGGCTCAAGAGTATATATCCCACGAACCTTCACGGAGCGGATTTATAAGGATGCTCTGAAAAATCAGGGCATTTCCAAACTTATTGACAGCGCTCCTTATATAATGATAATTATTTTCACTATCAATATCTATTTCTACCAAATAAATTCATTTTTATTATTTCTAAAAACCATCTTTTGCCATTAGATCTTAAATAAGAGGTTCCGGTTATTTGAAAAATCACCAAGAAAAAACATCCCTCATTCATTGAGGAAATTAGAGGCTAGAAGTCCATGAGACCAGAGCCCAAAGGTACACACTGCCTTTGGGCTCTATTTGTTTTTAAGGGTTTTGCTCTTGAGTGATAAGTGGGAATCAATAGTCACCCACGATGCTTCCCCCCCGTTTATGACAGGGAAGAAGTATCGTGCAAATTCCCTATAGCCCTCTTTCTAATGGCTAAGGCATGAAAGTCAGAACATGCTTAAGGCCTTTTGGGTTGCGGAAAAGCCATTCTCGTACCGTTTTCCGCGACCTATGGAGAATCATTTCAAATCCTCCACCGGGATTGCAGGTTCATTTATCATTCACGTCTTTTTCTTGTCGATTGGGTATTCTGTGGCCCTTCACATCAACGAACCAAAGATGGATATTGACGCTTCGACGTTTCGTTGGGATATTTTACTGGCGACCGCTCCCCTGCCGGAGCCTGTTACTTCCGACACCCCATCCCCCTCTCCCGCAGTTCCTCCCCGAGCATCTGAGCTGCCCCAATCTGAAAATGCAGACCTCTCGACTCCGACCAAATTAAGTGAAACATCTCCCACAAACGTAAAAAAGAGTCAGATGGGTCCGTCCACTGAACTATCTGTCCAATCCGAAACGATCGAAAGACCTGTCACCGGTTCTCCGGGCGAACCACCATTGATTCACCATAAACTGGAAATTACACCATCAAGAACCACCGACTCCTCTGCAGAGGTGCTTCAGGAAAGAACACACACGATGCCCTTTACTCATGGGCTATCGACAACCCTACCTCCTCCGATCGAAAAATTTGTAGACCGTGCTGAACAAGTAAGACAACCAAGCACATTGGAAGAACTCCGGGTTCTTCAACGACCACGGGCATTTTACCCACCGGTGCAGAGGCGGGAGATACGACCTGACTATGGGTGGTTGATTCATGATCTCCGGATCAAATTGGAACGGTTAAAGTTCTATCCAAAAGTTGCGCGAACGAACAAATGGGAGGGCAAAGTCGTCGTCCAAATGAAAATTCTGGAAGGCGGTCATTTGATCGATATGGAAATCGAGGAAAGTTCCGGCTTTGAGGTATTGGATCAAACGGCTTTGACGATCGTAGGCCAAGCATCCCCGCTGAACTTGGTTCACCCTCTTCATGCCAGCAATGTCAGGTTATCTGTGCCTCTGACTTTTCAATTGGAGTAATACCGTGCCCGAACCTGTCAATACGACAAGCTTCCCACTATTCCATGAATACTATGAGGAATTATTAGCCTT
>DOFS01000208.1:0-8832 GCA_003523945.1 Nitrospiraceae bacterium
CGGGTTGCCGGTGTGCCCAGACCTTTTCCAGACATGGCTTCGCGCAAGTCATCATCATCAATCAGCTTACCGGCGCCTTCCATCGCAGAAAGCAGTGTGGCTTCGGTATATCTGGCCGGTGGTCTGGTCGCCATGTCGCGAATTTCAATATCGCTAACCGTGGCTTTTTCATGCTCCCCAACCGCGACGAGCGTGCCCTCACCAGCAATGGCTTCACGGCCGTAAATGGCCAACCAACCCGGCTTGACCATCACCTTGCCTTCGGTCTTGAAGTGCTGCCTGTCAATCTGGGAAATACGGGTGGTGTTTCGAAACTCCGCCGGTGGAAAAAAGGCCGCCATGAATCGACGCACGACCAGGTCGTATATCTTGGCTTCGGCTTCGCTGAGGTTCTTGGGTGCCTGCAATGTGGGAATAATGGCGAAGTGATCGGAAATTTTCGCGTCATTGAAAATACGCTTGTTCGGTTGGACCCAGTTATTGCTCAGAATTTTCGCCGCATGCGGCCCTATCGGATTGCCGCCGCTCCCGCCGGTCAGGGCTGACAAACGCGCACTTGCCTCATCACGCAGAATGCCCAGGGTATCTTGCACGGTAGAGAGATAGTCTTCCGGCAGAGCGCGCGAATCGGTTCTGGGATACGTCAACACCTTGTGGCGTTCATAGAGCGCCTGCGCCAGCGATAATGTTGTCTTGGCCGAAAAGCCAAATCGGGCGTTGCCTTCACGTTGTAGACTCGTCAGGTCAAACAGCATCGGTGCGCTTTGCGTCGTCGGCTTGGTTTCTTCAGTGACCACCGCCTGCTGACTCTGGCAGGCCTGCCTGATTGCTTCAGCCTGATTGCGTTCCCAAAGTCTCTCTGCGCGCCGTTCCGCGTCTTCGTCATTCTTTTTGAAGTTCGTATCAAACCAGCGACCTGAATACTGTCCGGCCTCGACATCAAACTGGGCATGCACTTCGAAGTAGGGCCGCGAGACGAATTGCTTGATCTGTTCCTCGCGCTCCACGACGATGGCCAGTGTGGGTGTTTGAACCCGGCCAACGGTGGTGAGGTAAAAACCCCCGTCTTGGGAGTTGAACGCCGTCATAGCCCTGGTGCCGTTAATGCCAACCAGCCAGTCTGCTTCTGCCCGGCAGCGGGCGGCATCAGCGAGCGGCTTCATTTGTTCATCTTCGCGCAGGTCCTCAAATGCTTCGCGAATGGCCTTGGGCGTCATGGACTGCAGCCAAAGCCGGCTTATCGGTTGCTTAGCCTTAGTGTGTTGGACAATCAGTCTGAAGATCAGCTCCCCTTCGCGCCCGGCGTCACAGGCGTTGATAATTCGGTCGATATCTTTGCGGCTGATCAGCTTGGCGAGCAACTTAAGCCGGTCCTCGGTTCGGGCGATTGGGTTCAGGTCAAAGTGATCGGGAATGACCGGCAGGTTGGCAAAAGACCACTTGCCACGTTTGACCTCTACGTTGTCAGGCGCCTTGATCTCAAGTAGGTGCCCAACGGCTGAAGTTACAACATAGTCGTCACCTTCAAAATAATCCTTCTCGCGTTTCAGTCCGCCAAGCGAATGCGCGATGTCGGCTGCAACAGAGGGCTTCTCGGCAATTATCAGCGATTTACTCATGAGCAACCACTACCAGGGATGGCTCCTTTGGTATCTTTGATGTAAGGGAAACCGATACTCACGCGTGCAAGATCCACTACAAACTCAGGGCGAAAATGGTGTCGTCACACTCCACCTGCTGCGATGTGACTGGTTTTTTCGCGTGCTCATCATAATGATGGCGTAGGGTAGAGGCAAGGCAGGCTGGGTGTTCAACTCATTTTTTCCAGGGGCCGCAGCCGTTCCAGCCAGCCGCCAAGGCTAGCCCGCCGACGGTTCTGTCGCAAAAAAGGTTTTTGAAGGCAAAAAGGGGTTTTAGCTCCGTGTCTGACAGATGGAAATTGCTAAATTTACTGCGGTTTTTCAACTCGGTCCAACATGAAAATAATTGGTGTCTCTTACAAATCTAGTTTTTGCGACAGAACCGTCGAAGCTGTGTTCGAAGTCAATGCCCAGTTTGTCGTAAGGTCTTTAAGATGACCCACAGATGCCAATGCTTGGTAATTGTGTCCAAAATATTTGGACAGCGTTTTGGCTTTGGTGGGCGATTCGACGATGACGAGTGATCTAGCCATAGACAGTATTGAAAGTCATGAATTATACACGAGCACAATTTTTCGCAGGGGAAGGATGAGTTGTGTACTATCGGATGCTCATCCGGACATATTGCAGCCCCGGTATCTGCGTTATAAGCCCTTTGATCTCCAAAGACAAGAGAATGCTCATGACTTCAGATGGGGCAGAGGAACCTTGAGAGATTAAATCGTCTAGGGAAACGGGTTCAAGTGAAAGACAATCAAATACACGTTGTTCCTCTGGCCCTAATGCAGGTACGGAAGGTTGAGGCTGAAGCGCACCTTGTTGTTTCTCGAGTTGATCCCGGAAGGAGGGTTCTAACATAGGAAGAATTTCTTCTACAACATCTAAGGAGCTTTCGACTAATTTGGCCCCCTCTTTAATGAGGCGGTGAGGGCCACGGGTCAATGTATTGGTCACATTTCCTGGTACCGCAAAAACCTCACGATTTTGCTCTAAAGCCATTCGAGCCGTAATGAGAGACCCACTGCGTGAGGTGGCTTCGGCCACGATCACACCGAGTGAAAGTCCACTGATGACCCGATTGCGTTGAGGGAAATGGTAGGCATGTGGAGCGGTTCCCATAGGAAATTCAGAAAGAACGGCTCCCTGTTGTTCAATGCGGTGTCGTAGTGCAGCGTGTTCAGGTGGATAGATGCGATCAATTCCACATCCAAGGACGGCCAGCGTTCTTCCAGAAATGGACAACGCACCTTCGTGGGCTGCGGCATCAATTCCCCTGGCCAGGCCACTCACAATCGTAAAGCCCAGTGCAGCTAAATCGCCGCTCAGTTGTCGTGTGAAAGTCCGCCCGATGTGGGAGCCTTTTCTTGAACCGACTATGGCAAGGGCCTGATGGTCGCAGTCTTGTAGTTTCCCCGTACACCAGAGCACAGGAGGAGGATCCGTAATGGTTTTTAATCGAGGAGGATAGTGAGCGTCGGCCAGGGTCAGAATGGTGAACTGACCATCCTGAACCGCTTGTAATTCCTGGGCAATGCGATCTTGTGCCTCGGCAGATATTGGTTGATGAATGGCCCTGGCCAAGGAGGGAGATATTTCACCTTTTGCTACGAGGGTGTGCACGTCCATGGATCGAATGACTTCGGGTGAGCAGAAACGGTTGATCAGTCTGGTATAAGTGACAGGGCCCAATCCCGGGACCGCCAGAAGTTCCAACCATCCTAAAAGGGGTGTGGTCATCCTGGTCCTGAATGAGTGTGGTAAATACGCGTATGGTGATCATCGTGAAAGCGTATGCTCGCAGTGCCCTCCTCCCATGAAACGTTTAACGCACGACTCCGGACGATGAGAGCCTCTGGTGTTCTCCAAGGTTGAATGACGAATCTGCCTCTACTTTCTTTCTGGTTCCCGGCGATGAGAGTCTCCTTTGGCAAAGCAAGAAGTGGGAGGACATAGCCCATGATTCAACAGTGCTCGCGTGGCTAAGAAGCCGTCCGTGATTCAGCGCGTGGCGTCACTTTTCCCACCACGACAATGTCATATTGTTCAAGGTGCAGTAATGGATCGGCTTTAAAGACAATTTGTTGTTGGAATTCTTGTTCGAGTTGCTCAATGCTACTGTGTTCGGTCTCGAAGAGCAGCTCGATAACCTTGGGGTTAGCACCGACTACAATTTGTTGTGGTTGCCCCCGAGTGGTTCCAATGCGCCGGATATCCCGAAAAATTTCATAGGCGACGGTCATGGTCGATTTTGTGTACCCTCTCCCCTCGCAGTCACCACAAATCTCCGATAGCGTACGTAAAAGATCTTCACGGACGCGTTCCCGGGAAATCTCGATGAGCCCGAGATCGGAAACCCGCGAGATGCGTGTTTGGGCTTTATCCCCGGCCAGTGCGTCCAGCGTGGCTTGATACACTTTTTCACGGTTCCGTTCCCGCTCCATGTCAATGTAATCAATAATGATGATACCGCCAATCCCGCGTAATTTGATCTGGTAACCGATTTCTTTCGCCGCTTCCAGGTTATTTTTTAAAATTGTTTCTTCCTGGTCGCGTTTTCCCACAAATCGTCCGGTATTGACGTCCACCACCGTCATGGCCTCTGTGTGATCGATCACGATGTGCCCTCCGGACTTAAGCCAGACTTTTCGACTCAGGGCTCTGGTAATTTCCAATTCGATCCCCAGGTGATCGAATAACCCTTCCTGCTTCTTGTCATAGAAATGAACGCGAGCCGCTTGTTCAGGAAGATAGCGACGGACAAAATCTTTCACTTCCTCAAAATCCGCTTTGGCATCAATTAAGAGTCGATCGACTTTTTTAGTGAATAAGTCTCGCACCACCCTAAGTGGGAGGGACAGATCCGTATGTAAAAGGGATGGAGCCGGTTGGCTATTGGCCGCTTTGAGGGTGTCTTCCCATAATGCGCTCAGGAATCTGACGTCTGTTTGGAGATCGTCTTCTGGTACACCTTCGCACACGGTCCTGACAATGTATCCATATTCGGGTTTCCGGATGCGGCGCATGAGGTCTTTCAGCCGATGACGCTCTTCGTCGTTCGTAATTCTTCGCGACACCCCAATATGGTCGACATTGGGCATGAGCACTAAAAACCGCCCGGGGAGGGAGACGTACGTGGTAATTCGCGGTCCCTTGGTGCCGATGGGGCCTTTGGAAATTTGGACAAGAAGTTCTTGCCCTTCTGTCAACAGATTTTCGATGGGGCGTGCTGTTTGACGTCGAGGGCGCGGTACGTCCTGACTGCGTTCATCCTCTTCACTGTCCACAAGGGTATCCCCGGGTTCAGTGCCGACCGAAAGATCAGACACATGGATGAACGCGGCCCGGTCCAGTCCAATATCGACGAAGGCCGCTTGCATACCCGGTAGAACTTTGATGACTTTGCCTTTATAGATGTCCCCTACAAAATCCTTTTTTCTTGGCCGGTCGACATACAATTCTGTCACGACACGATTGTCGAGCACCGCCACACGTGTTTCTTCACGAGTGACACTAATAGCAATTTCTACTCCCATAATTATCTCCCTACATTCTCAGAATGGACTATAAGCTAATCTTCGCCAACTCCCACAGTGAAGAGTTGTTGCTGGTGCGTCAGAGCCAATCTGTTGGTTCTGGCTGTCAGAATCTGAATTAGCTGTACTGACCATTCTGTCAATTATTGTAAATGAATATTGTATGGAACCCACCTGACGATGGTTCTGTGTATCCTCTTCATTGGTCTCGCAAGTGTGCGAAAAAATCCCCGGATTTGGTTCTTTATTGAAGGGCATATTCCCTCTTCATGTAATAATCTGCACGACACTATCAAGATTAAACCGCAGGGTATAGCTACAGGAGTGACAGGCGTCTCCGTTTCACGTTCAGCAAGAGTCCCAGAGCTGTGAGATTCACCACCATGGCGCTGCCTCCATAGCTCATGAGAGGAAGAGGAATTCCCACAACGGGGGCCAACCCCGATGTCATAGCAATATTGACGACAACTCCAAAGGCTATCATGGTTACCACTCCGACAGCTAAGAGAGTCCCGACAATGTCTTTGGCTTTAAACGCGATTTCTAACCCCATCAAAAATAAGAGAATATATAAGGAAAGTAAGATCATTGACCCAATAAAGCCCCATTCCTCTGCGAAAACTGCAAACACAAAATCGGTGTGGCCCTCAGGAAGAAATTTAAATTGGGTTTGCGTGCCCCCATATAATCCCTTTCCCAGTAATTGGCCGGAACCGATGGCGATGCGGGATTGAAGCCCATGATAACCCTTGCCTCCCGGATCAGAATTGGGATCGACAAAGCTGAGAATCCGATCCTGTTGGTACTCGTGAAGGGAGCCCCAGACCCCGCCCCAGGCAAAGGGAAACAACATAAGTGCTGCCAAAACCACAAACCCAAAGGCTTTGGATTTCATGCCCACAGCGAGAATCACGACAAGAAAAATGGCCAGAAAGCCCAAGCTACTTCCTAGGTCAGGTTGCTTGAGGATGAGTAAAAAACCTGGAAGCACGATCAGTCCGGGTATGATCAATCGACGTAACCAGCCTTCACGGGTGGTTGCCCCGTAGTAGGCAGCCAGCAGGAGAAGCAAAGGAATTTTAATGAACTCTGAGGGTTGGACCGCAAAGGGGCCAAGAGGAATCCATCGTTGAGAGCCCCGACTTGTTTTGCCGGCGATTAACACGATTATGAGTAAGATCAGCCCGATCCCATAGAGCAGATATGAAAGACGGGCGAGCTTGTGATAGTCAATACCTACCGCGACGAGAAAGGCTAAGGAGCCGACGACCATCCATGTGGCCTGCTTGAGATAAATAGGGAATCCGGTCGTCGACTGAGGGTTGGTCACGCTATAAATGGATAGAATGCCCATAGAGATAATCGCCATAATGACACCCAGGAAACACCAATCGAATGTATCCGGTCCCCGGCGATTCACATTGTCGTTCATTAATGACATGAGATGGGTCGTTCTCCGTCCTTATAAGGAGAGGATTCCTGATCAAAGAGACGGCTGTTGGGTGGTCTCAAAACCCATATAGGCTTCGATGAGTGTCTTGGCCAAGGGAGCGGACGCTGAGCCCCCATGCCCCATATGTTCAACTAATACCGCCACGGCGATCTTCGGGTGTTCTACGGGAGCAAAGGCCACAAACCACGCGTGGTCTCGAAATTCTTTTTGAGGCTCCTTGTTTTTATCCTTGTCCCCATCCGGTTTCAGGGCAACGACTTGTGCCGTGCCAGTCTTGCCTGCAATGCTCACGAACTCTGATTGCGCCAGTTTGGCCGTTCCCTTCGTGACGACCGCCGCCAATCCTTCCTTGATATGGGCAAACGTTTGGGGTGACATGGGCAATTGTCGAATGGGTGGCTCAGGCTTTTCTTTAAGTGCGCCGGTTCGACGAAGTCGAGAGGCTTTGAGCAATCGGGGTTGGACCACTCGTCCATTGGTCGCTACGATGGAAGCCACTTTCGCCATCTGAATGGGAGTCACGGTCAGAAATCCTTGTCCAATAGAAATGGAAATGGTTTCTCCAGGGTACCATGGTTCCCGTTTGACCCTTTTTTTCCATTCCGAGGAAGGGACAAGGCCGGATCTTTCGGAAGGAAGGGCAATGCCAGTTTTTTCACCTAATCCAAACTGACGGGCATAGGTGGCGATAGGATCGATTCCCAATAGATTGCCGGCTTTATAAAAGTAGACATCGCACGATTCCGCAATGGCTTTGGTTAAGTCGACCTGACCATGGCCGCCCGCTTTCCAATCACGAAAAATCCGCCTTCCAAAGGGAAATGTTCCATGGCAGGGTATCATTTCCTGTGCGCTTAGGGTTTGAGTCTCCAAGAGGGCTGCGGCCATAATGATTTTAAATACCGACCCTGGAGGATATTGGCCTTGAATGGCGCGATTAGTGAGGGGGTGGCGTGTATCTTTGAGAAATCGTTGCCAGTCCTTGGCACTAATCCCTCCCGAAACATCATTGGGATTAAACCCAGGTTTACTTGCCAGAGCCAGGACGTCTCCATTCCAGGGGTCCAGGGCAACAATGGCTCCGGCTTCCTGTCCCAGCAGGTCTTCTGCGAGGCGTTGAAGTCGAATGTCGAGAGTCAGGTACAGGTCATCCCCAGCCAAGGGGCTTTGAACTGAGAGGGATCGTTTTGGATACCCCAGTGCATCGACTTCAATCACTTCCTGGCCGGGTTCTCCAAGAAGATATTCATCATATGTCCGCTCTACTCCATTTTGCCCGATGATGCGTCCTCCCTGAAAATCGGAAAATTCTGGGTCCTTAAGCTGTGATTCCGAAATTTCACCCACGTAACCCAGGACGTGCGAGGCGTAATTGTTAAGTGGATAGTGACGCTGATATTCCGGCTGAATCACCACCCCGGGGAGTTCGAGCCGGTGCGATTCTATGAGTGCTGCCTCCTTAAGCGTGATATCGGCTTTGATCTTGACTCGGCCTCTTCGACTTTTAATTGAAAGTTTATTGGAAATTTCTTGTTGGTCAATATCCACGTAATGAGGTAACTGAGCCAAAAGGGCATTACGGTCCTGTATGTCTTCCAGGGAAACATACAGTTGGAAACTGGGGATATTATTAGCGAGAAGTTCGCCGTTCCGGTCATACAGAAGTCCTCGAGCCGGTTCCAAAATAATGGATCGAGTGCGATTGTCGCGGGCAAGTTCTTGATAGTGCAATCCGTCCCGAACCTGTAATTGCCAAAGCCGTAACCCCAGTAACACCAACAGCATCAGAAAGCCGATTTTGACGAAAATCAACCGATTTTGAATATCGGCAAGTTCATTCGCTTGGCGGGAAGTGTCCAGCATTGTGCGGGTCTTATCGTGGTCCCCGGTCAAAGTGTACCATACTCAGCGATGACCCAATGAACTTAATAAGCCAGAAAATCCCCATGGTCAGGAGGCTGTTGTAAAGTCCTTGCGGGAGAAGTCCAGAGGAGAGGGCGTGAAGAAGGATCGGGGCATTAACAACTGGGTATGCCACGACGAGAGAGGCCAATCCGCATCCTAACGACAGGGCGAACGTGACAAGCAGGATTGCTGGACTGGTGACGGTGGAAAACGTATGAGTTGTGACGCCAGCCAAGCCTCCCGCAAGCCCCTTTAAGATCATATTGAGCCCAATACCGGTTGGAGCGAATAAATCCTGGAA
>DOFS01000208.1:8943-16433 GCA_003523945.1 Nitrospiraceae bacterium
AGTCCCACCGTCAGTCCGATCATGAGTCCTTTGTGTTCACCAGAGTGAAATCCCATTACACAGGCTAGAATGAAACATAGGTCAGGGTAAATCCCTTTGGCAGATAGGCTGGTGCTAAAAGTGGCTTGAATAAGAACCACCCCGAAGCAAAGAAGAATGTTGAGAAAAATAGTCACGGAATTGCATTATGGAGAAGCGGCGCCAGCCGATTCCGGTAAAGATGAGGAAAAAGAAGGCTGAAATGAGGTAATCACCAACACCGCTTCTAATTTGCCAAAATCGACAATAGGATCAATTTCACCCAATTGAAATAAGTCAGTATCACCCTTGGTGACCTGGGCAATTTTCCCGATTTGTAATCCACGGGGAAAATCATCCGTTAATCCAGAGGTGACCACGGGATCACCGGGTTGGACTGGAGAAAGAGGAGGCAGATATTTCATATGAATGGTTCCTTGAGGGGTTCCCTGTATCAGACCCTCATCCCGGCTGTTTTGAACCATTCCGGTGATCGCGACGTTGGGGTCGGAAAGAAGAAGAACGATGGCCGTCGTGGGGTTCACTCGTACGACACGTCCGACCACCCCGGCATCGGTAATGACTCCCATTTCCGGATGAACGCCATCCTGGTTTCCTTTATTGATGATCATGGCACGGTACCAATTGGACACATTTCGGCCGATGATTCGAGCCGGAAGGGTCGTCATGGGTGTGGTTTCCTGAAAGGCCAGCAATTGTTGAAATTGGGGAGCAATAATAATTTGTTCTCGAAGAAGATTCTGTTCACCTTGTAATCGCTGAATTTCCTGCTGGAGCTGTTGATTTTCTTCCCATACATTCTGTAAGGCGATGTAATGGTTCCAAGCATTACGGATAGAATCCTGTATCGAGGCGACAACATGCAGGGGGACCTCCAGGATTCGTGCGAAAGGCCCTCCCACGTGACTAAACCATTCCTGGGATTGTCGCGGGAGAAACAGCAGCAGCGCGAGGAATAGAATGAAGAAGACCCCCAAGACCCGCCGGATATTTGTCGATATGAGAAAATTTGGCTCTGATCGAGGCATGCGAAAAAGGTGGAAACTCAGGGATTCAGCCTGGAATGCGAAGCAATTTTTCGAAGGAGACTAAATTCCTCGAGGGTTTTCCCTACTCCTAAGACGACCGAAGTTAAAGGGTCATCCACGGTGACAATGGGTAATGCCGTTTCTTCGCGAAGTCGATTGTCCAGCCCTTGCAGCATTGATCCGCCTCCGGTGAGCACGATTCCCCTGTCAATTATATCTCCTGCCAATTCCGGCGGAGTATTTTCCAAGGCTAGACGAATGGATCGGACGATTGTGGTCAGACAATCCTGTAAAGCTTCTCGTATCTCACTATCGTCGATAAGAATCGTTCTGGGAATGCCAGACACAACATCTCGCCCTTTGACGGCCATTTGCTTTTTTTCAGGAAGAGGATAGGCCGAACCGATTTCCATCTTGATCCGTTCTGCCATATGTTCGCCAATTAACAAGCTATATTCCCGCTTCAGATAGCTTGTGATTGCCCCATCCAATTGATCGCCCGCGATCCTGACTGATTCACTGTAGACAATGCCTCCCAACGAGATCACGGCGATGTCCGTTGTGCCTCCTCCGATATCGACCACCATGTTGCCGGAGGGCTCGGTAATCGGCAATCCTGCTCCAATTGCAGCGGCCACCGGTTCTTCGATGAGATAGACTTCCCGTGCACCCGCCAATTCAGCTGATTCCTTGACGGCCCGTTGTTCGACTTGCGTGATTCTGGATGGGACGCCAATAATAATTCGTGGCCTGAGTAGAGTCCCCCCGCGATGAACTTTTTGGATAAAATGGCGTAGCATGCTTTCCGTCATGTCAAAATCAGCAATGACTCCCTCTCGCATGGGCCGAATGGCGGTGAGATTGCCAGGCGTTCGTCCGATCATTCGCTTCGCTTCTTCCCCAACCGCTAGAAGTTTTTTTGAGTTTGTCTCAACTGTCACCACGGAGGGTTCGTTCAAGACAATTCCTTTTCCCTTGATATAAATTAAGGTGGAGGACGTTCCCAGATCGATGGCCATGTCTTGGGAAAAATGGCCAATGAAGTAATTGAATACACCCATAGGAAGTTTTGAGGCCTGTCAATTCAAGGGATGGGAGACAATGGCTGGAGTCGGATTTAAAGGTTGCTAGAGTCTTTCAGGCGAAAAGGAAAAATAGACGATAGTCATGTGCCCATACATAATTTTTCGCGGAAAACCACGATCTGTCGACGTTAATTGGTGTTCACACCTGGCCGGAAAACTCTTGGGAAATGGTCCGGTGACTGGATGAGTCGTCGCCATCCACTTATTTTCACCTAAGTGTTTTGAAGGTGAAATCCAAAGTTGGATCGTTCTATGCTTTGGGGAAAAGTATATCAGAAGTCTTAAAAGACCACAAAGAAAAGGTCTATCTGGACCTAACTCTGCGAAAAGATCTTTCTGACTCTTGCCAGACGGGAACGAATGTAGATAATAAGGTTCCGAATATTTCCAAGACAATACAAGAGAATAAAGGATGCATGCCATGGCTAGCAAAACATTGTTTGAAAAGGTTTGGGATCAGCATGTGGTTCGTGAAGAACCGGATGGAACGACCTTATTGTATATTGATCGACATTTGGTGCATGAGGTGACTTCTCCGCAAGCCTTTGAAGGTCTTCGGTTGGCCGGAAGAAATCCAAGACGGCCAGCTGCGGCGCTCGCTGTTCCCGATCACAATGTTCCAACGACTGACAGGACGCAGGGCATTGCTGATCCCATGAGTGCCTTGCAGATTTCAACCTTGGAATCCAACTGTGCAGAATTTGGAATTACCTATTATGGGATGGAGGATATCCGTCAAGGCATTGTCCATGTGATTGGACCTGAACAAGGGTTGACGTTACCGGGGATGACGATTGTGTGTGGAGATTCCCATACCTCGACCCATGGGGCATTTGGAGCCTTGGCGTTTGGCATAGGGACCTCAGAAGTCGAGCATGTGTTGGCGACGCAATGTTTGGTCCAGAAACGACCAAAAACTATGGAAATTCGGGTGGATGGCACACTTCCGGATTTCTGTACTTCCAAAGATGTGATTCTGGCGATTATCGGACAAATTGGCATTGGTGGTGGAATCGGCTATGTCGTGGAGTATACGGGGTCGGTGATCCGATCGTTTTCAATGGAAGGCCGGATGACCCTTTGTAATATGTCAATTGAGGCGGGAGCGCGTGCTGGTCTGGTCAGTCCAGACGAATCGACGGTTGCCTACGTGAAAGACCGGCCTCTCAGCCCGAAAGGGGAGTTTTTCTTGCAGGCCAAGCAGGATTGGCTGAAATTGGGAACTGATCCTGGAGCCCGGTTTGATAAGGTTGTTCAGTTGCGAGGAGAAAATGTTTCTCCTCAAGTGACATGGGGAACCAATCCGGGAATGGTGACTGATGTGAATGGCCGCGTACCTGATCCAGCGTCCATTGAGGATGAAAAAGTGCGAATGGCCACAGAACGTGCCTTAGCCTATATGGGGTTGCCAGCCGGTATTCCCATTTGTGACATCCAGGTCGATCGAGTTTTCATAGGATCCTGCACTAACTCACGAATTGAGGATTTGCGTGTGGCGGCTCGATATGTCAAAGGGAAGCGTGTCGCTCCAAGCGTCAAAGCCATGGTGGTCCCGGGGTCAGGATTAGTCAAACACCAAGCGGAAGAAGAAGGTTTGGATCGAATTTTTCGAGAAGCAGGTTTTGAATGGCGGGAACCAGGATGCAGTATGTGCCTCGCCATGAATGCCGACGTGTTGGCCCCGGGAGAACGATGTGCTTCAACCAGTAATCGAAACTTCGAGGGGCGTCAAGGCAAGGGTGGACGGACACATTTAGTGTCCCCTGCCATGGCTGCTGCTGCTGCTGTCGAGGGACATTTTGTCGATATTCGTGATTGGAATATGTGAGATCAAAAAGGGAATTCTTTGACCTTCAGGAGGTCAATTGTTTCCTCCAGAATTAAACGGGAGAAAGATATGCAAGCGTTTACGATATTGACAGGAACGGTCGCTCCGCTAAATCGGGGCAATGTCGATACGGATCAAATCATACCAAAGCAATATTTGAAAACAATTCATCGCACCGGCCTCAAAGAGGGATTGTTTGCCGATTGGCGGCGACGTGCGGATGGGTCTCAGGATCCTGAATTTTTTGTCAACCAACCGCGTTATCAACAGGCCACGATTCTGTTGACCCGTGAAAATTTCGGGTGTGGATCATCAAGGGAGCATGCTCCATGGGCCTTGTTGGATTATGGCATTCGTTGTATTGTGGCTCCGAGTTTTGCCGATATTTTCTACAACAATTGTTTCCAGAATGGGATTCTTCCCGTCGAGCTTTCTGGAGAAAACGTCCAAACATTATTCGATCGGGTAGCCCGCACCGACCAATACCAGGTCACCATTGATTTGGTTCAGCAAGTGGTTGCCCTTCCTGAAGGGGAGAAGTATTCCTTCACCTTGGATCCCTTTCGCAAGGATTGCCTGTTGAAGGGATTGGATGGAATTGGCCTCACCCTTCAATACGAATCTGCCATTGCCGCCTATGAAACACGCCGGGCTCAAGAGGCTCCCTGGCTCTTTCAGGATCTTTCCCCTTCCGCACATTCGTGAAGGCCTGTTGATCGTTTCGATTGGTCGGGATGGACTTGGAATGAAGCCGTTTCGATCCCTCCTTCTACCCCATCCGGAATGGCATTATCTCATTCCAGTTGAATGGGAAACAGAGAATGATAGACATTTCCCTCATTCCGAGGGATGATGGGTGCTTGAAACTCTTCCCAGTTTCCTTATCGTGAGTACGTAAGATATGGGGCATACCGTGAATACTTGCCATCGCTGTCCACTCGACTTATGAGCGAAGTCCACATCCTACGAGATGTCCTTATTATTTTTTCTATCTCTGTCCTGGTTGTTTTTGTTTTTCAAAAACTCCGGCTTCCGGCAGTTGCGGGGTTTTTAGTTGCCGGAACCTTAGTGGGGCCTCACGGCCTGAACCTAATTTCTGATCTGCATCAGGTCGAAACTCTGGCCGAAATAGGTGTGGTGTTGTTGTTGTTTACCATTGGTTTGGAAACCTCTCTTTCTCGCTTACGGGCTTCGAGCAGGCTTTTATGGGTTGGTGGTCCCCTACAAATTTTGAGTATGCTCAGCGCCGTGGCCCTTGGGGGATGGTTATTGGGTCGATCATGGGAGGAATCGGTCTTCTGGGGTCTGTTGTTGTCGTTGAGCAGCACAGCCATCGTCCTCAAGATTCTAGGAGATCGAGGGGAAATTGATGCACTCCACGGGCAAGCCACCATGGCGATTCTTATTTTCCAGGATTTAGCCGTCGTGGCCATGATTTTACTGACGCCTGTTCTGGGAGCAGGTTCCCAAGGGGAGACGCGGGTAATCGTGGAAACGCTCGTGAAATCCGTCGTGGTTGTGGGATTGATTGTGCTGGCTGCACGTGTTCTTGTCCCTCATGTTCTTCATCTTATTGTTGGGACTCGAAGCCGGGAATTATTCCTCTTGTCAATTATTGTGTTGGGGCTGGGAACGGCCTGGTTAACCTCCCTTTCGGGGTTGTCATTGGCTCTTGGGGCTTTTATCGCGGGCCTAGTGATTTCTGAGTCGGAATATAGTCATCAGGCACTGGCCGAAGTGATCCCCTTCCGGGATAGTTTTAATAGTTTATTTTTTGTCTCAGTGGGGATGTTAATGAACCCCTTGGTCATCTCTGAATTTCCTATTCTGGTGATGGGGTTATTGGTACTCGTGGTCTTGGGTAAGTTCATTACAGGAACCGGAGCGGTGTTCCTTGCTGGAGCCCCTGTATCTTCTGCATTCTTAACGGGTGTGGCCTTAGCTCAGGTGGGAGAATTTGCCTTTATCCTTGCGCGGGTGGGTCAGGGTGAAGGGTTATTGGACACCCAGGCCTATAATATTTTTCTTGCGGTATCGGTGTTGTCCATGACGATTACTCCATTTTTAATTCAATGGGCCCCTCGCCTGGCTAAACGAGCCGAGGCGCTTGAACGTTTGAAGCACTGGTTGCCTAGACGTCAGACCAATGCGGCGCAGGGTATCAAGATCAAAGATCATGTCATCATCGTGGGCTACGGATTAAATGGGCGAAATCTTGCTCGGGTTTTAGGTGATATGGAGATTCCCTTTGTGGTGCTGGATGTCAATCCTGACGCAGTGAAGGCGGTTGGAAAACGGCGGGGAACCATGATTTATGGAGATGGGACGAATCCCAGGGTATTGACTCAAGCAGGGATCATGTTGGCGCGAGTGCTCGTCGTCGCCACATCTGACCCGTTTGGAGCGCGGCGGATTGTCCAGCAAGCCCGACAACTGAATCCCACTCTTCATATTGTCGTGCGAACACGATATTTAAAGGAATTGCAGGATCTCCAGGAATTAGGAGCCAATGATGTCGTGCCGGAAGAATTCGAAACGTCCATTGAGATTTTTGCCTTGGTGCTTCGCACCTATCAGACGCCTAAGGTCATGATCCAAGACAAAGTTGAACAAATCCGCAGGGAGGGGTATCTTCTGCTGCGGAGAGGAGAGTTGCCTGAGTTAGCGCACCATCTTCGTACCGGAACACTGGCGGATGTGCAGGTTGATACCTGTCGAGTGGAAGATGATTCTCACGTGTTGGGAAAACCGTTGACACAGTTGCACATCCATGGACGGACGGGCGCTTCCGTCATTGCCATAACTCGGAATGGCGTGACAAAATCCAATCCAGCTCGCGATACGGTTTTGGAGCCAGGTGATGTCCTGGTCCTTCTTGGAGCACGGGAACAAATCCGTAAAGCCATTGCCCTGCTTGTGGATACTAAAATGTAAGAAGCTTTGGCCTGTCCGGGAAGTTCAAGAGGAAGAGTAAGCCGGTATGGGTGATTCCTCTACAGGTAGACCCAATCGCTGATCATCGTTTCTTTTCTTCAAGGCTAGGACGCCAACCTCGTGAGCATCTCTTTTGATTAGTAGGTTGCCGGCCTGCCATGATCGAAATATTTTGGAGATGGTTTTGATTGCAAGTAGTCACTAAAAAATCCATGAGATGAACCCTCCCGATTGCCTAGAGGAACTTTTAGCAAACTGGTCCCTTCGTTTTCAAATCAAGAAAACATCGCTAATGGTAGCGATGCAATCTCCGTCACTTTCCTCCTCACAAAGACCTTGAAGAAGAAAAAGAGCAATTGACCTGCTGGAACGATCGTGATTTGACGGAATTTGCCATGAGAAATCTCTAACCATCATGGTCGTTTGAGGATTAAAGGCTTTTTGGTATCCACCGATAAAAGCCCGTGAAGAAGAAATAGGTCAAGTAAATGCTCAAACCCATCTGCGAGTTTTACCCATTCGAAAGAACATTACATAACATTTTGTAAAGTGGAGGCCTCTTTCCGATAAAGGCAA
>DOFS01000208.1:16611-17055 GCA_003523945.1 Nitrospiraceae bacterium
GGAGACGTGCGGGAATGGGGCCCCTTCGGTGGTAAAGGAGGTGTCCCATGGCCGATGTTCGTGGTTTTAGTCGTCTAAAAAGGTTTGTGACGTGGTGTGTGCTCGGAGCTTGTCTCTTCTTCCTCGCCAACGGGGTTCAAGCCGCGACAAACGATTCGGCCACACTTCAATGGGCTCCCAATCAGGAGTCCAATTTAGCTGGATACCGGATTTACCATGGAACGAATTCCGGGATATACGGGGTTCCCACGACTGTGGGGAAGATCACGACCTATCAATATACCAACTTAGCCCCGGACAAGACCCACTACTTTACCATTACCGCTTACGATACGTTCGGGAATGAAAGCCTTCCCTCCCCCGAAGTAAAAAAATATATTGCCAATTCCTCCAGCACCTCTGACCTTTCTGTCCCGCCGGCCCTGACGCGCAGTGGATGGCTGG
>DOFS01000337.1 GCA_003523945.1 Nitrospiraceae bacterium
TCGCCGTTGGTTGTTTCGCCATTGGTTTCTTCGCCGTTGGTGGCCTCGCCGCTGGTCTCATCACTTTCACCCCCCTCAGGCGTGTTTACAACTACGACCACATTCCCCTCTTTATCTACTCCCGCAAGTTCAATACTCCCAACTTCATCGGGGCTATTTGCCCCCAAAACTAATATCTCATTGTCAGCATCCCAATACGCACCAACGCTCCAGACCTCACCATCCATAAGGCCAAGAACACCTCCCTGGCTACCCAAGTGCAAATTTTCCCCATCATTCTGCATCGCTGGCAGAGAGATGGAATCACCTTTATCGCCTCCGAAACCAATCATGTTTGTAACGTGTCGGGAAATGCCTAACCCAACATCAGAGAAACGGCTGCTAAACGTAAAGTTGAGGGTGTTGTATGTAAACATCAAACTCGCTCTTGAATTGTAACCATTTAATCCCATCACGTTGGTATAATCTATAAAATGTCCAAACATGGTATTAATATGGCTTCCGATCCACTTTTCTGCTACGCCCAGCTCCGCTGCTCCGGGGACTGCAACAAATCCTTGTTTGATGTTTATGTCTTGGGGATTAAAGCCTTTCACCAAATCACTGATTCGGGAGAATACGATACCCGGATCTGCCCGACTGGGATTGTCTACATCCGAATCGTGGTTTAAGGCCTCTTTGACATTCTTCAGAGCATTTCGAGTTTTTTCAGGAAAACCCAAATAAACTAGCCCGTTTTCAAATAGTGCATAAACACCTTCCGGTATCTTGCTTACGGGGAGAATAGGATTGCGTAATATTTTGCAGCCCCATACCTGACCTTGACGGTCAGCGAAGTCAACATAACCAGATTCTGCTTGCACCTGTTGATCAAGTACGGCTTGGCGATGAGCAACAAGATCCTCAACGCGACTACCGGGTGCTATCGGAAAGAACATGGCCTTGCCTCGATTTTTCCCGATTACCACAAATATGAAATCGTAACGACCCGAATTCTTGAACAACTCGACAAGTTGCACGCCAACATCAATGATGCGGTCCACACGCCGATCCCCGTAAACGATCGAAAGATGATGTCGGCCCGGCTTGTCGAAGGTAAGGGCTAGACTTTCGCCGCTTGAGATCTGCTTTCCATCTAGTATCCACTGGCTCTTACGCGCGCGATTGTCGATCAAAAAGAAGTACTCCAACTTAAACTCCAGCCTTTGATTAACAAGTGCGATGACTCGTTTTTTTGTCAGCTTTATTCCCGCAACCTCTCTTTTCCCTCTGCTAAGTTCTTTGGTTTCGGCATAAGCTGTGGGTAAAAGGAGGCCGACCACCAGTAAAACTCCAACGATCGACCAAATTCCGAAATCAACAAATTTTCTTGCTTGCCAAAAGGTTTTCATTCCCTGTCCTCCCCTTTTGCCATTATCTTTTATGCTAGTCATCTAATTATCGAAACCCTTTTTTAATTAAAATTAATGAGGGAAGCGAGTATTCCACGCACGTAGTTAAAGCGTGGCGACTTTCAACTTTGCATCTAGGAACCAATTTTTCGCTTAGCTGAAGCGTTCTTTTTGTGGAGTTAGGGACGCTAACCGCACCACCACAAGCCGCATCTATTCTTCCTAATTGCAATCAGTGCCATCCTTTCCTGACCGGCAAATCAGCTCGCGTAAAAGTCGGATGTGTACTTAATCTCAGCATGGTGTTTTCGCCCCATCCCTTACTCCTCATCTCTTCAATTAAGCTAATAAGCTAACGCCAATAGTAATAAATTTCTAAGTCTGAAAGAATTATCTTCCTAAAATTTGCAATCCAGAAGAAACTGAACCAGGGAACTTCCTTCCAAACAAAATTTTTCCCCTTAACCTCACACGAAGATAAATCCAAAGGCATCATTCTTTCTTGAAAAAACCCAGTCCTTAATCCACCACTTTCTTGATAGAGCCCAACAGAAAAATTTGAAATATCCTTCTCTCTCTAAAAGCTCTCACCCCTGAAATTGATTCAAGATTTATACCTACACCATATTTTAAAATTTATGGAGGTTTTGGTCTCTGCAGCATGAATGTGGGGCGAAATGGGGGCAAACGGCTAAAGCGCTTCGTTGCAAAACGCGACAAATTCTGAGAAGCAATCATTCCATCTGCAATTCAATAGGAACACCACCAGCAACTTGACTCAAAATTTTATGCCGCAAATTTCTTCCTCTCCCAATCATTCGATTGCACAACCACTCAAAGCTTCAGCTACCTGGGCAAGGACATCCCTCATTGTCGTTCCATACAAAATACACGGAACGATGGAACTTCCTAGTTTCCGCAAGAATTATTCCTAAGATAGCGAGCTATTCAGGTATGCTGTTGGGGAAGGAATAGGCGAGCTATTTTCGTCTGGCGAGTGAGAAGGCTGAAACAAAAGGCCAATGGGTCAATCTAACCATTTAGCAGGGACGGCTTACGTGTTGATGGCAGGGATGAACGACAGAGCGGCCGTGCAGCTACTCGAACCGATTAAAGTCGCGATCCTTGTGGGGGAGGAGGCGCTCCTCTAAAAAAAAAATTTCTTATACTTTTTTCATGTGCCTCGATAAAAAGGAAAGGACTGCTGAAGGTCTCATCAGCAGCCCTTTCACCAACCCCGGATAGACCCTTTCCTTACTCCCAACGGCCATCAAAAAATTTGGCCGTTCACGTTGCGCATTATGGCAACTCTACTGAGATAAAGACGCCGGCATGATCGGAGACGGTGGGCTGGCCTGGATCGACGAGAGTGTTAAAGACCACTCGACTCTCACGCACGTCATCCACCTCATTGACAAAGATATAGTCAATCCGTCTGGGGCGATCACCTACATCCAATGAGGACACCCCCACCGTACAGTGTGTATCAGCCACGTCCGCGTCTTCGCACAACTCCTCCAGGGCTCTATCCTCAGCATAGGCGTCGGTAAAGTCGGCATCAATAATCCTGTCATAGAAGGGTCGCTCCTGGAAGGGATCAACCCGAAATCGGTCGATGTTGAAATCCCCACCAAGAATCACCGGATTATCCTGGGGGAAAAACTCTTCTACCTCACCCACGAACGTCAGCAATACGCCTAACTGTGCATCCAGCTCCTCCGCGGTACAGAAGGCACAGAGGTGGGTATTGTAGACATTCAGTTTTCCAAATTCGGGAATGTTGAGTCGCGTCATCATCACGTTCCTCGGCAGCTTGATATCGCGCCCCTGAAACTCCAACTCGGAGGCTCGCGGGAGCCGCTTGACCATCTTGACGTCAATCTCACAGCGGCTCAACACGGCATTGGCCACCGCTAGCAGCCCCGGCACTCCTACTTCGAATGCCGTATGTACGTCGTATTCACCTCCTCTGGCGCGAAGCTTTCCCTGGAGATCGAGCGCGCTATTGGCCGTGTCGACCAACACCCCTCCAACCACTTCCTGGAGAAGGATGACATCCACTGGACGCCCTGCTGCAAACTCGGCAATAGCGTCTAAGCGCTGATCGCGAGTGGCGACTTCCGAGAAGAGGAGATTGACGGTGAGGATGTTCAGGTGTTCTCGACTCGCAACATCACCACACTGAACGAGTGGTTCGCCTCCATCGCCATTCCCAGGTAATTGCCCGGCGCATCCGGACAAGGCCGTGACACTGAACATCACTATGAATAAATTTTTTCTCATGCGTTGCCTCCTTGTTAGCACTGCGTACAGGTTTACCATCAAACGCGTTGCATCGCTTTTGCTGCTGCTCCCCACTCCTTGTGTGACCGAAGACCAGATGTCCGTTTACCGCGCTGCGTCTAATCTGTATTAAAAGGGTGTCAGGAACCTCCAAATATTCAAGCTCTGCATCCTTCCCCGAAGCATACCATCTCCTAGGATTTAGCTTCTCTTCTGATCCAACCAGAAGGCTACCCCGACAAATACGAAGTGGTAGCCCAACGTAAAACTTGCAAAGATTTCCGGTGTGAGCGGAAGAGGGAAAAAAAAGCTCAAGACATCTTCCCGATACACAGACAAATTTGCGATAAGGAGACACAGGGCGAAGATGCTCATGCCATACTTTCCTACCAACGTTGTACTCCTGGTTGCGTGCAAATAGATCCCGAGCCCACCCAGAAGAAGGAGGCCTTCGAGAAGGTAAGAGGCCAGAACGTCATTCCACAATCCGAATCCAATCTTATACGAATCACCACTCGTCAAAGGTAAGTCCGGCCGATGAACAATAAGATCAAGGAAGAAATGCGACAAAACTGCCGCTCCCATGATAAGGGCCACTTGGTTTTGCGCTGACCCCGGCTTGGCAGGAATCAACCGAAACACCACATAGGCCCCTCCTGCCCATAAGAAAGAAGCGACCAAGCTATGGGTGAAGGGATAAAAGACGAAGTCAAAAGGGTTGGCGGCGGTTATTCCGGGAACCATGTTTACCCTTTCTATTCCCAACAGCACAAATATGAGCCAAAGAATATCGACAAATTGTGCGGCAATAAACAAAAGCCCGAGGGAGATAGTCTTGTCAGCCGCCTTGAGTGCGAAGCTGACACTGTAATGTCCAATGCCCATGGTATTTCTTTCAGTTGGGAAGTCACTAACCAGGAATGAGCTATTGTGGTCAAAGAACTTGGACTCACTGTTTCTCAAGGATGGGCCTCAAATCCTGAGGATTCCTTTCCCGGTTGGCTCTCTCCACTCCGATCCACGA
>DOFS01000004.1 GCA_003523945.1 Nitrospiraceae bacterium
CAACCGCAGGATCGACTTTGGTTCCTAGTGTCATGACGGTTTCTCCATTGACGGTGACCAGCCCATGTTGGATAAGTTCCTCAGCCTTCCGTCTGGAGGCGATACCGGAACGGGCAATGATTTTCTGTAAACGGATTGTCTTTTCTGCCTGAGCCATACCTATTCCCATTCAATCGTTGCCGGTGGTTTGGAGCTAATGTCATACACCACGCGATTGATCCCTTGTACTTCATTGATAATCCGATTGGACATTTTCCCCAACACCTCCGGTGGAATGACGCCCCAGTCCGCCGTCATGCCGTCGGTACTGGTGACAGCTCGAATGGCAATGACTGATTCGTAGGTCCGTTGATCTCCCATGACGCCCACGGTTTGGATGGGCAACAAGACGGCGAACGATTGCCAAATGATTCTGGAGAGTCCGGCTCGTTCAATTTCGTCCCGGACAATAGCATCCGCTTCACGAAGAATGAATAAGCGTTGAGCGGTAACGGACCCTATGATGCGAATGGCTAAACCCGGCCCGGGAAAGGGTTGTCGCCAGACAATGTCCTCCGGCAGCCCCAATTCTAACCCTAATTGACGAACCTCATCTTTAAACAACTCTCGAAAGGGCTCAATCAGTTTGAATTTCATGCGCTTCGGAAGGCCACCGACATTATGATGTGTTTTGATGGTTGCCGATGGTCCTTTCACACTTAGGCTTTCGATCACATCCGGATAGAGTGTTCCCTGAACCAGAAACCTGACCTTGCCCAAAGATACCGCTTCCTGTTCGAAGACTTTAATGAACTGACGACCAATGATTTTCCGTTTGCGTTCGGGATCTGTTGTGCGCCCCAGGGCTGTTAGAAAGGTGGCTCCATGGTCGGCAATGCGAACCTTCAAATGATAGGCGGAATCGAAGGTTGTTTGTAATTGTGCCACTTCATTTTTTCGCATGAGGCCATTGTCAATGAAGAGGCAGGTCAGTTGGTCTCCAATGGCCCGGTGAACCAGAACCGCAGCTACAGTAGAATCCACTCCTCCGCTGAGTGCGCATATGACTTTGTTGTTGCCGACAGTCTGGCGGATGTCTGTGACGGCTTGTTCGATGAATGAGCCCATCGTCCAGGTTGGCTCGCAATGGCAAATATGACGTGCAAAGTTTTGAAGAATGGTTGAGCCGTGAATAGTATGGATAACTTCAGGGTGGAACTGAATCCCAAAGAGCTGGTGTGTGTCTTTGGAGGACCGTATCGCAGCGATGGGGGCGTGGGCTGTATGCGCGATCACATGAAATCCTGGGGGAAGGTGTTGCACCGAATCCCCATGGGACATCCAGACAGGAAAGGGGGTTGTCAGGTCCAGGCCAAGAAATAAATTCGTATTGTCTTCAATGGTCAGATCGGCTCGACCGAATTCTCGATGAGGTGTGGGGTTGACCGTGCCCCCACATTGATGGGCGAGCAATTGCATGCCGTAACAGATGCCCAAAATTGGAATGGAGAGATCAAAAATTTTGCTGTCTATTTTCGGTGAATGGGCCTGTGTGACACTGGCCGGTCCCCCGGAAAAAATGATCCCTTTTGGATGATAGTTAAGGATATCCTCAACCGTCGCCGTCGAGGGGAGAATTACGGAGAAAATGTGGAATTCGCGTATTCGCCGTGCAATGAGTTGCGTATACTGCGATCCAAAATCAAGAATGACAATGGTATCGTGGTGGGAGTGCATGAGCGTACAGGTAAATTTATCAACGTGGGACCTGAATGACTTTGGAAAAAACCCAGGTCTTAGTCAGCCCGATAATTCGGGGCCTCCTTGGTAATCACCACATCATGGACGTGGGCCTCTCGAAGTCCGGCAGAGGTGAGTTGAAGGAACTGAGCATTCTGTTGGAGTTCTTCGATTGTTCGACATCCGCAATATCCCATTCCTGCCTTTAGCCCTCCGACTAATTGGTAGACCAAGACTGCGAGATTTCCTTTGTAGGGAACCCTGGCTTCAATGCCTTCAGGAACTAATTTGGAGGTTTCGCGGCCCTCCTGAAAGTAGCGATCCTTTCCTCCGCGTTCCATGGCTCCCAGTGATCCCATCCCCCGGTATTCTTTGTAGGTTCGGCCCTGATACAAAACGGTTTCACCAGGGGATTCTTCTGTTCCCGCAAAGAGTGATCCGATCATTACGCATGAGGCTCCTGCTGCGAGGGCTTTAGTGAGATCGCCAGAATATTTGATACCTCCATCAGCGATCAAGGGTATTTGGTGCTTTTGGGCGATGGTGGCGCAATCCGCCACTGCTGTCAGTTGAGGAACTCCGGCTCCTGATACAATTCTTGTGGTACAGATTGAACCGGGCCCTACTCCTACCTTAATAGCGTCTGCTCCAGCCTTAATGAGATCCTGTGTGGCCTCAGAGGTGGCAACATTTCCTGCTATTACCTCCAGTTCTGGATAGCGAGATTTAATGTCTTTGACCTTGTCTATGACACTTTGTGAATGCCCATGAGCCGTATCGACAACAATTAGATCAATTCCAGCCTTTGTGAGCCGCTCCAGGCGTTCTTCCACATCGGCGCCGACTCCGACGGCTGCTCCGACACGTAGCCGCCCGTGTGCATCTTTGCAGGCAAAAGGATATTGAATCTTTTTCTGAATGTCCTTGATGGTGATCAACCCCTTTAATTCAAATTGATCATTCACCACAAGAAGTTTTTCAATGCGATGCTCATGAAGGATCGCTTGGGCTTTTTCTAGCCCAGTGCCCTCGGGTGCGGTAATTAAGTTGTTTTTGGTCATGACTTGAGAAACTTTGAGATCCAGACGGTTCTCAAATCGAAGATCTCGATTCGTTAAAATTCCGACCAACTTGCCCTCTTTGGTCACAGGGATGCCGGATATGCGATAGGTTGCCATGAGGTGATGGGCATCCCGGATTGTATGATCTGGAGAGATGGTGATAGGAGAAAGAATCATCCCGCTTTCTGATTTTTTTACCTTATCGACTTCTGATGCCTGGAGGTCAGGCGATAGTGCGCGGTGAATAATTCCAATTCCACCTTCTCGGGCTATTGCAATGGCCAAACGTCCCTCCGTTACGGTGTCCATGGCCGCGCTCAGAATGGGAATATTGATCCGAATATTTCGAGTGAGTTGGGTGGAGGGATCAACCTCAGAGGGGATAATGTTTGAGTGACGGGGTACTAAGACCACGTCATCAAAAGTGAGCCCTATTCGTAATTGTTTTTCCAACATAAGTTAGACCTTGTAGTCGGAAGGTGGGTTGAAAAAATCCTCTCCACTAACGAATTGTATACGCGTAAAAGCCTCTCATCATAATTTTCTTTTGAAAGGCAGTCAATGTGCCTCTTGTTTTACCTGATGAGGTACTCAAGAGCACGAACATTCTTGGGATCAGCAGTTAGGTGTATTCCAATGATGTGGAATCCGTTACGAACCTTAGACGGATGCGAAAGGGTAATTGGTCTTCCCTTTTGCACCCGTTATGTGTGTAGTGATTTCCTGGATTCTGCCGGAACGAGGTGCCTATTCGGCTGCTTCAGGAATATAGGCCATCGCGTCTTCTTCTTGGAAATGATCTTCGGCTTCCTCAGCTGGCATGAATTCTTGAACTCGCATATTTCCGCTATCAACGGTAAAGACGTGCCCCCTGGAGTCAACTCCAAGACCGTAGGGGAAGTTAAACTGGCCATCCTGGGTTCCAAAGCCTCC
The DNA here is from genome assembly GCA_003523945.1 of Nitrospiraceae bacterium. Taxonomy (GTDB): domain Bacteria; phylum Nitrospirota; class Nitrospiria; order Nitrospirales; family UBA8639; genus Nitrospira_E. The sequence goes on from DOFS01000004.1 coordinate 3,714, forward strand.
CCATTGAGTAATGAAATTTCCGTCTCGATCAAATTTTTGGATGCGTTGGTTTCCGGTATCACTGACAAACACGTCGCCTGAGTCGTCTACCGTCACACCCCAGGGTGATCGGAATTGACCCGGTTCTTGTGCCTGAGCGCTACTGGCATGGCCAGCCCCAATACCTCCCCCCCACTTGGTGAGTAATTGGGGCAGGACGTTTGAGCTGGTATCGAATTTTTGAATCCGGTGATTGCCCATATCGACGACGTAGACAGTTCCATCCGTTTGATCTACCGCAATGCCCCTCGCAAAATAAAACTGACCGTCTCCGTTTCCAAAGCTTCCCCACTGCATAATAAATTCTCCGGTTTCATCAAATTTTTGAACCCGGAAGTTGGCACTATCGACGACATAGAGGTATCCACGCACTCGATCGACAGCCACACCCCATGGAGCATTAAACTGTCCCTCCCCATTACCACGGGATCCGAGTTTCATCATATAATGCCCTAATTTCCCATCAAATTTTTGAATCCGATGGTTGTTGGTGTCGGCCACATACACATTGCCATTCGCATCGCATGCGAGGCCAGTTGGGTTATTGAAACTCCCATTTGACGCTCCAAAATTTCCCCAGAGCAAAATGAAATTGCCGGTTCGGTCGAATTTTTGGATGCGATTGTTTCCATTATCAACCACGAATAATGCTCCCTGGCGATCAATCGTTAACCCGTACAGGGGGCTTATAAACTCTCCGCCGTGGAGGAGGGAGGCACCACGGCCTGGTTTTCCCCACTTTCCGACACATACATATCCAGATGTATTAAGAAGGATGTTGGTGCTTGCAGGAACAGAAACATTGTTATTGGCGTCCTTGAACCAAACATAAACAGTTTTCAATCCATCCCCTGGCGAGGTGGTAAAAGGAATCGTGGCTCCAAATTTTTGTTCCGGCTCTACTTCCACCCAACCAGGCATGGTTCCGCTTGGCGTCATGGGATTTTCAGAAATGAAATAGGCCGCCACTCCGCTATCTACGTCTTTTGCTGATATGGTGGCCACCATGTCAGGACTATTGCTCATGTAGGCCCCATGATTTAGGACGATATCAGGGTTTTGAGGTGCGGAAATATCAATCAGAACCGGAATAGCCGTCTGTTCTTCGGAAAGCCGGCTTTCTGCTCCTTCTTCCGTGACCGAGGTCATGGCATAAAAATATGGGGTATTATTGGTAAGGCCACTATGTATGTAAGGGGTGGTGACGCCTTCAATCTTGGTGGAGGTATCTGCAGAGAGATTCGGTTCCGTACTAAAGTAGAGGTTGTAGCTGACGGCATTGGGTACTTCGAGCCAACTAAGGATGTTTTCCGTATCTCCAGGTTTGACGGCAAGATTGATAGGTGCAGTAAGATCGCTGGCTACCCGTTTTTCTTGTTTGCCTCGATTGAGTTCTTCTTCGGTTGGGGCAAATTTGGTTAAGCGGTGGTTACCGCTGTCTATCACGTAGACATATCCCTCTTTGTCAACGGCAATTCCTGATGGGAAATTCAGCTGTCCTTCGGTTAATCCCCGATTCCCCCATGAAGTGAGATAGGTCCCACTGGAATCAAACTTTTGGACACGATGATTCCCACTGTCGACGATATACACATATCCTAAGGGATCACAGGCAACGCCCCATGGGGATTTGAATTGACCCGGAGCATTTCCTTCTTTTCCCCACTTGAGGAGAAAGTTGCCGCGTGCATCAAATTTTTGAATCCGATGGTTTCCCTCATCAGCAATGTAAATATTCCCGACAAAATCGACAGCCAGGCCGCGAGGATAAAAGAATGCGCCGTCATAACCCCCGTCACGTCCCCATTTGAGCACAGGGGAGCCGTCAGGCAGAAATTTTTGGATTCTGGCATTGCTGGTATCGGAGACAAATAGGTTGCCGTGGGAATCAGTGGTTATTCCCCAAGGGACATCAAATTTTCCGGCTTCTGCTCCTCGCCAGGCGAAACCAAATTTCCCCCATGCGTTGATAATATTTCCTTCTGAGTCAAATTTTTGGATGCGATTGTTTCCGCTGTCGGCAACATACACATCTCCTTCCGGTGAGGTGGCGATCCCACGAGGATAATAAAATTTTCCTTCGGTTGAATCGGGTTCGTCTCCCCAGCGGGCGATAAATTTTCCTGACGGGTCAAATTTTTGAATCGAATGATTGTCTGTATCACCGACATAGATATTTCCGGCTTTATCAACGGCAATACCGGTTGGTGATTTGAATTCTCCATCGTCAACGCCTTCGCAACCGATTTGCATCACCGGAAGGTAAGGCGAAGGAATGGACATCACCTCTTCAGATAATAAACTTTCGCCTTCTTCCGTCACGACAGAGATGGCATAGTGATAGCAGAAGTTATTGGCTAAATCGTTATGTTCGTAAGGAGAGATCGCTCCTTCAATACAATTGGCTTTCTCTTTGGTTATGCCAACTTTGGGGATAAAGTCATCCTTGGAGGCAACTGGACGGGTCAGTTCGTTTGGCTTTATTTGAACGCCTTTGGTGGTCATGAAATAAACGTTGTAATAGAGGGC
>DOFS01000190.1 GCA_003523945.1 Nitrospiraceae bacterium
GGTCGTTCCTCAGGCCGTTGCGGCGGTGGAGAAGGCCTTAACGCTGAAAGATCAGGTCACGGAAAAAGAACGTGCGCTTATTCAAGCATTAGCGACGCGCTATTCCAAAGAGGTGATGAACGATCGGTCGCCACTCGATATGGCCTATGCCGAGGCGATGCGGGCAGTGGCCCGGCAGTTTCCGGACGACCCGACCATTGGTGCCCTCTTGGCTGAAGCGCTCATGGACCTGCATCCTTGGGATTTTTGGAGCAAAGAGGGAGAGCCGAAACCCTGGACCCCGGAAATTGTCTCGACGCTGGAGACGGTGTTAGACCAATCCGCCAGTCATCCGTTGGCCAATCATCTCTATATTCATATCATGGAAGCCTCGCCGAATCCCGAGAAGGCTTTACCCAGTGCTGAACGTTTACCCGCCCTGGTCCCTGGCTCAGGTCATCTTGTGCATATGCCCGCCCATATCTATATCCGTATCGGACGGTATCGGGATGCCGTGTTGGCCAATCAACAGGCTGTCAAAGTGGATGAGCACTATTTGAACCATGCTCACGAGGAAAGTCTGTATACCGCGGCCTATGTTCCGCACAATTCACATTTTTTGTGGGCGGCGGCGATTAAACTCGGGCAACAGCAGCTGGCCATGCAGGCGGCTTTGGACACGGCCGCGACCGTCAAACCGGAAATGATGCGCGCTCCCGGCATCGCGGGCACCATTCAACATTTTTGGACTATTCCCCTCTATACCAAAATTGCTTTCGGGCAATGGTCGAACATTCTTGCGGAGCCCGCTCCTCCGGTGGATTTACTGTATCCCACGGCGATCTGGCATTACGCCCGTGGACTAGCGTTGGTACGTCAAGGAAAACTGGATCCTGCCCAACAGGAATTCACACAACTTGCCAGGATTGCCCGGGACCCTGCCGTGGCCAAGCTGACCATTCTTGATCTCAATAGCATCGGCGTTATTCTGAATATAGCCGAGGCGGTGCTGGCAGGAGAATTGGCGGCCGCGCATGGCGATTATGAGACCGCTGTGCGTCATTTGCAGCATGCGGTTGAACTTGAAGATGGATTGAATTACACGGAACCGAAGGATTGGTATCTTCCATCCCGCCAGGTGTTGGGTGCGGTGCTCCTTGAAGCTGAACAGGCCATGGAGGCCGAGCGCGTATTTCGAGAAGATCTCCAGGATCATCCCCAAAACGGGTGGGCGCTTTTCGGGTTGAACCAGAGTTTGCGGGCGCAGGGTAAAACCGATGAGGCTGAAAGCGTCCATCAATCGTTCCGGCAGGTATGGAGGGACGCCGATGTGACGTTGACGACGGCCAGGTTTTAAAGCCTTCCGATGAAACAGAGTGTTCATCGCATCTGGACTGTTTGGCCGTTTCCGGGGAGTCGCAGGCTTCCCGTCATGAGCCATTTCGCTTTTGAATAGTCCCAAATTTTTGCGTAGGGATTCCAGCTCCCCTCATGCGGATCAACAGGCCTAAACTTTTGTATTCAATGGCTGGGTTTAGCGTGTGTGTCATCCGTCCTGATTGGGTTCTCCTTGAACCCGGACAGGCTCGCTGGCACCAGTCTTTCGGTACTCCCTCCCGGCCTAAAGAAATCCTATTGAGTGGGAGCCTCGTTTCTTTCTTCTTGCAGGATGGGGTCTGAGTCGTAATGGCTCAGGCCCCCGATGTGATTTGTCACTCTCCTTTCTGCAGTATTTCGGAAATTTCCTTCATCATCCCCCTCTGTTGATTTAAGTTTCTCTTGTCACAATCCGACAACGGTTCCATATGATCTATGAGAGCTTTGTGCAGTGTATTCATGCTAGCCCTTGCAAGATGAGACCACAACCATTCAATAGCCCACCTGATCCACGGAGAATGCCATGAGTCGCCGATCCATTGGTATTCCATGTACCACGATGCCCTCTACGACGCAGGGAGGAGGAATGTCACGGGTACAAGAGATTGCCGACCGGCGTTCGATTCCCGGGGTGTTGTTGTTCTCGGGATCCGGAGATGTGTTGTTTATGAATTCCGAAGCCGACGTGCTGATCCGTCAGATGAAGGCCGACCCGGAAGGTGCCGAAGGGACAGGTGAATTACCGGCTGTGGTTTTGGAATTATGTGGGTCTCTTCGGACATTATTGAACAATCCCGAAAACCAGATGCCCGAAGGGCAGCACGAGTTGCGAAGGGTGACGGGGGATGTGAATGCGCCGGTGTTACTACGCGGCTTTCCATTAGCAGCCCCTATAGAGAAAGATGAGGCCAGTATGCTCATCATTATGGAAAAAATCGGTCGTGAACGACGGGCGGTGACCGATCAGGCCAAGGAGCAGTATCGTTTAACAGGACGTGAAGTAGAAATTGTCAAATATATTAGTGAAGGTTGGACGAATAAGGAAATCGCCCGACATCTCAAAATCAGTGAGCACACCGTGAAAGAACATGTCCGGCATCTTTTGAAAAAAACGAAGACGACCACTCGAACGGGCATCCTCGCCAAAATCTTCCAGAATACTTAGCGTAACCGGTTTTTGGGGTTTGTCCTCCCTTTTCTTTTAATCTAGACTCAGAGCGCTCCTCTTTCCCTCGAATAGAGGCTGCAGGTATTTTCTTTTCGTGATCCATCATCTTGTCTGTTAGAAAGGACCTGCATTGATTATAGATGGTCCTGTTTACTAAGCTCTTGATTGTCATCGTAGAGCTGAGGATAATCCCTTAGCCCGTGTTCCTGAAATTTCCTCTACCAGGGGTTAGTCATTTCTCCCTCTCCACTCACTTTGCAGGATACGCTCAATCTTGATGAACCCGGGCTTGTCCAGGCTCTTCAGGCCGGCGATGAACGGGTGTTTGCGGCCGTGATGGATTGGTATTCAGGTTCCCTTATCCGGTTAGCCATGTCTTTTGTGCCCAGCCGGGCTGTGGCCGAAGAAGTGGTCCAGGAAACCTGGCTGGGGGTGTTTGAGGGGATCCATCGGTTTGAGAGCCGATCCTCTTTCAAAACCTGGCTCTTTCGGATTTTGACCAATCGAGCAAAAACACGTGGGCTTCGGGAAAGCCGCTATCAGCCGTTTGGATTGACTGCCTCCTCGGGTGATACAGATGAAGGCCTTTCCTTAGAAGATTCCTTGTTTGTGACGGAAGGCTCTGGAAGGGGGCATTGGAAAGATCCACCGGATGCCTGGGAGCCTGATACGCCGGAACGGGTGCTACTGTCGAAGGAATGTCGAGCCGCTATTGAGCAGGCTATTGAACGGTTGCCTCCTATCCAGCGGCAGGTCATTACTTTGCGTGATATTGAAGGTGTTGGCTCAGAGGAAGTCTGTAACATCCTTGAGATTAGCGAGACCAACCAACGGGTGCTCTTACACCGAGCGCGTACCAAGGTGCGTCGAGAACTCAATCCCTATGTTCAGGGGGATACCAGGTAACGATTATGGATACCAATTTGAAGCACAAACTGATGCGATATATGGCGGGAAATTTTTCCTGCCAGGAAATCGCTCAACTCATCACGGATTACCTGGATGGGTCGCTGACTCTGAGTGAGCGGGTTCGATTTCAATTACATTTGGGCCTGTGTTTTGCCTGCCGCAATTATTTGGGACAAATGAAATACACCATTGCGACCCTGCGCCAATTGCCTCCTGAGCCCGTTCCCCAACAGGTGAAGGAGGAACTGCTTGAACGGTTTCGGACCTGGAAACAGCGCCATCCTCAACCTTCCGTGAAATCTGAAACCGAGTAGTCTGCGCGAGTGACAGTCGGTGCGATGCCCCTTCTCTCTTTTCACCCAACCTGATGCCCAAGGCTTATGGAGTGTTCCAACCCGTCTTGTTCATCAGAGCCCTTTTGTCCTTTTTGCAGTCAAGGAGAAAATCATGGCTTTAAAAGTTTCAACGATGCTTCCGCTGGAAACGCTCTTGCCTCATTTTGAACTGCCGGATGTTCGCACAGGGCAAATAGTTTCCCCTGAAAGTTTTGTCGGCAAACAGGCGGTTCTGGTGATGTGTATTTGTCGTCATTGCCCCTATGTGGTTCATGTGCAGGAGGAATTGGCGAAACTCGGACGGGATTATCAAGAGAAAAATGTTGGAATTGTGGCGATCAGTAGTAATGACGTGAAAAATTACCCTCAGGATTCCCCCGCAAGACTGAAGGAAATGGCGAGGGATTTAGGCTTCCGATTTCCTTATTGTTATGACGAATCTCAGGAGGTGGCAAAGGCTTTGACGGCGGCTTGTACGCCGGATTTCTTTGTGTTTAATGAGGAACGAAAACTGGTGTATCGGGGGCAATTGGATGATAGCCGACCGGGAAACGGGAAACCCGTCACCGGACGGGATTTACGAACGGCCTTAGATGCTGTGCTGGGTGGGAAACCTGTCCCAGGGGTGCAAAAGCCCAGCGCGGGCTGCAATATCAAATGGAAGACCGGGAATGAGCCGGCCTATTGGTAATCAAACTGTGAGGAAGAAACGTTGGTGCGGGAGAAGTGAAACGAAACGTTTTTTTATGTGAGTTGATTCAAGAAGTTTTTTCCTTCAGCCTCACTCGTCACCACCTATGCTTCATTTTTTAGCGGTTTTTTTAAACACAATATCTCCGAAATAGGCGATGGCGGATTCTTTGGTATTATCGGTGTCGGTCATGATCGCGACTCCTGAGATGTTTGGGGGATCTTCTCCGAATGCCTTCTTGTAATCTTCATAGATATTGCGTTCCTGAGTCACCCATTGATTCAATTTGGCACTTCCGCTTTGCGTGACGAACATGTAGACCCGATCCGTGTAGGGATTGGGGACCATTGTGCCGATAGGGCTTTTGCTTTCCCAAATATAATTGATGGCTCCAATGGGGGGGTATTGGCCATAGATCAATTTGATGGTTTCAAATTTCGCCTTTTCAAAAAATCCGACCTGGTTGCTGTCATATTGAAAGGTGATGTAGAGCCGTGCCGGATAGTCGTCTCCTGATTTTTGAGCAACATCCCCTTTCTGAAGAATATTTTCGACCTTCCATCGCCACTCAATCACCGGATATTCCTTTGGGTCGATCGTGATTTCTCGTGTCAGGCCGGAGGAGGATTGACGACTGATGGCCTTGACCACCACCTGCTGCTCGTCTTTGACCAGGTCGTATTGAGTATGTTCTGGAATTTTTTCAAAAATCAGCGGTTTCCATCCTTGCGGAAATGGTCCTCCCGGAGTGGCGAGAGAGAAGTTGCCGACGACCAGTTGGTCAGGGTCTTCTGCCATGCCGGGGGTCGAATGGGTCAGGCTCAACAGTCCTAAGATGAGTGTGAGGACACAGAAAAAGGCGGGTCGGGGTGTGGTGAGTGTCATATCTGATTTCCGAATAGGTCTGAGCGGGTTTTCAGCAATTTGTTGCCCGACTCCGTTCGCCCTGAGCCTTTCACAGAGCTACCACCAACGGGTGTCACGTGATTGATGGGACAGGACATTACCGGGTCCATGCAAAGAGTTTGCGGAGGAACTGTTTTTTTCCTTCCGTCAGGGTGGTTTTTCGCCAGGCATTCGCCGACTTTTTGACGACTT
>DOFS01000189.1 GCA_003523945.1 Nitrospiraceae bacterium
TCCTCAACGATCTGGGCAATGCCCATGCGGTTCGCCAGAGCGACACTGAAGCCCTTGCGGCTTATACAGAATCGAGCATTCTCGCCGACTCCCTCGATTTGCAACCTCTCTCAATTCGAGCCATGATTAATGCGGCCCTGGTGGAAATCCGGCAGCAGTCCACACAAAATGGGAAAATCCACCTGCAACTGGCATTGGAGAAAACACGCCAGCTTCCGGACTCCCATGAAAAGATTCAAAACCTGCTCACCATCGGAATGGGATTGAGAGACCTCAGTACCCAGGTCTCAGCGGAACATGCACCGGTATTCACGCAAGCCGCTGAGTCCTTTCGGGAAGCCATACGCAGCGCAAAGGAAATTGGAGACTGGAAAAATGAATCATATGGATGGGGATTTTCAGGAGAATTGTACGAAGAAGGGGGCCGCCATGAGGAAGCCCTTCAACTCACTCAATTGGCAATTCGGACGAGTCAAAAGGGCCAAGCCCCGGAAGCCCTCTATCGCTGGGAATGGAACATGGGCCGTCACCTCAAAAATCTGGGTCGGACGGACGATGCCATTTCAGCCTACCAACGGGCGATCGATACGCTCCAACCCATTCGTCAGCAACTAGCAGTCGGGCTTCCCCAAAACCCGGCATCGTTTCGAGAATCTCTGGGAGCCTTGTTTTTTGAGACCGCTGATCTGCTACTCCAACGGGCGGACGAGGTAACAAATGACACAAGAAAGGAAGGACTCCTGTTCAAAACCCGGGATACCATAGAAGCGTTGAAGGCCGCAGAATTACAGGATTACTTCAAAGACGATTGCGTGGAAGCGAATAGGGGAAGAATTCAAGCCATAGATAAAGTATCCGCCTCCACGGCGATCATTTATCCGATTCTTTTTCCTGACCGGATGGTCCTGCTGATGAGCCTTGGAGGAACGATGAAAAAGATCACCGTTCCTGTTCAAGAACGTGACCTGACCAAAAAAGTTCACCTGTTCCGGACCCTATTGGAAAAACGCACCACCCATCAATATCTGCCTCATGCGCAATCTCTCTATGACCTGATCATCCGACCGCTTGAACCGTCCCTGAATGAATTCGGGATCCAGACACTCGTCTTCGTTCCGGATGGATCATTGCGAACCATACCCATGGGGTCCCTCCATGACGGAGAAAAGTTCCTTATCCAAACGTATGCCCTGGCAATCACGCCCGGACTGACGCTCACCGATGCCCATCCCCTGGACCGGGAGCAGATCAATCTCTTGTCGGTTGGACTATCTGAAGGCGTGCAGGGATTTTCACCGCTTCCAAATACGCAACAGGAGGTCAGGGAACTTCAAGACCTCTTTGGCGGGAAGACTCTCCTGAACGAAGAATTCCGCATTCCCAATCTTGAACAGGACATGAAAGAAGAAAACTTTACGATTATTCATATCGCCTCACATGGAAAATTTGAAAATGAGGCCAAGAATTCGTTCGTGCTCACCTATGACAACAAACTCACCATGGATCGACTCAGAGAACTCATCGGACTCTTTCAATTCCGACAAATCCCCCTGGATCTGTTAACCTTGAGCGCCTGTGAAACAGCAACGGGAGACGATCGTTCCGCCCTGGGTTTGGCCGGAGTAGCCGTGAAAGCGGGAGCTCGAAGCGCTTTGGCCACCTTATGGTTCATCAATGACCAGGCCTCCTCCAATCTGGTCAATCAATTCTACCTGCGGCTCAAAGAAACATCACTCTCCAAAGCCCAGGCCCTTCGGGAAGCCCAAGTAGCCCTGCTCGACCATCCTATCTATCGACATCCCGGCTATTGGGCACCGTTCCTCCTGATCAACAACTGGCTCTAATCGTGTATTTCCCAGACTGATCACACGGAGTGGCCCGGCGATTTTTGGCTTTGTATTGAGGGACGCCTCCTCAAAAAATCATGCTGTCAAGACCAGACCACACGAGCCAAATCCGGGTCCTGCCCTCTTTAATAAATTGATCGATCTTCCGCTCCTGCCTTTTTTAGTACCTTGATCCCCTTCCCGGTCATCCCGGCCGGTTTCCTCTGCTTGTCATCCTCCAGTTGTAAGCGGGTATCCATACGAAACAGTCCTAAAAGAGATGTTACATACCCAAGTCGACAGAACAGGTATTTTTGGGTCCTGCTAAGACGGATAGAAGTGAGACATCACCGTGCTTCCCCCTCCTGACAAAAACCCTCCAAAACCCGTCAGGCCTAACGGTTAGCTCATTCAGCGGCAAGGAGAACAGCCGTTGACACGGTGACAACGCCGTGACCACTTAGACAGACGCGATTGAATGAGATACCCACCATTTTTGGGTATTTCAGGCTCGCAAGTTATTCATTTTAAACATGAAATTCTCACCACATGAAATTTCCATCAAACGGCACCATGGTTGCTTTGATTAAGAAGTAACAAGATTAATTAAACGGAAGCCAAGAGGGGACTTTCCTCTCTTTTGCAAAAGGTTTCGATCATGCAACTTTACGAAATCTACCAAAACATCGTCCTCGGAACTTCAATAAGCTGCATAATCGGGCTGGCGGTTGCATGGGTGCTATTCCTGTCTAACCGGGGTAAATAACAATAAACATAGATCTTCGCATTCAGCCATTCAATATCTAATCAAAAATTCCGTTAGGCCCTCATGAAATGGTCATCGAGTGAAACGAAGGATCTATGTGTAGATTGAAGATATCTCAACTATTCAAGATCCTTCATCAAATATGTCCTGACCGAACCAAAGGGTGCAGGAGGAAAAAGCCCTTCGACGCGTAAGAAATTCGTTCTCCCTCGCCCCCTCTCCGGCATACCCAACTCTAACCATCGGGAATCTATAAGACCCTCCATGTCATCCGCGCAAGGAGCCATCGCAATCTGTCCGAAATGAGCCAAAGCCAAAAGCTTGATTTCGGATTATAAATGCCGGGCATGACGGCGATTGAACAAGCTGCACAATCACACCTTTTTGAATGACACGTCGAATGGGAATGCCTGTCCATAATCTACCAGGCAGGATGACACGGGGAACTTCCTAAGAATTTATTTTAGAGGAGCGGGTGAGTACATCGGGAAAAGTCCGAAATCCGGCACCACACGTCAATGACAGACAGAAAGCATCCCCTCACCTTGCCCGAACAGCACGGGAGGAGAATAGGCGGCCAACTGGATAGAGGAAGTCGAATCTTGGCCAGAATCCACGGAGCGCGTACCGGTATCCCCCAATGCGCCCGAAGGGGATGAACTCACTTGGGGGAGAAACGGACTGGCTAAGAATGTGCCGGGCGTGGGCGCCACACTGTCGGACTTGGAATCCACAAAGGTACTAAAGTGGCCCCCCTCTCCCGCCACACAGCGGGATGCATAGAGCGTGGCCACATTCACCGGCTGATCGGGCAGAGGCGCGATTGTCCCGCTGAGTACCTGAATAGGTGATTCAATCCTGACCGCGCCGCTGATCCCCGTTTGCGAGGAGGCATCCAGCGTACTCTGCGCATCCAATAAAACGGCCTTGTTCGCGATTAACGTAATATTGCCCCCCTGGCCGGCCACGGCCTTGGCCAGAATATGGCTGTTCTGAAGAATGATGAAATCCGGATCTAACGTGACATCGCCCCCGGCTGTGTCTGCCTCCCCCTGGACCGAACTCGCAATGGTGCTGTCGACCAGTTGAATCATGTCGTTGGCGGTGAGTGTGATATTGCCGCCCGAGGCTTGAGCCGCGTCCGTGGTTACGGTGCCTTTGTCGATTAGAATCGTGTCATGGCCAGTGATCGTGATATCTCCGGCATTGCCCGGACCGCTGCTATTCGCGGAAACTGTGGCCCTATCACTCAGCGTGAAGTTCTGCCCAGAGGTCAATGAGATCGTTCCTCCAGCTCCGGCGCCGGCTTCTGTACTTGTGGTACTGCTAAACACCCCACCCGGCGTCCCATCATTTACCGTTCCCGAAATGGAAAGGTTCCCTGCAGCATTGACGGTGATCAATCCGCCCTGCCCCGTGCTGGCTGTCCCGTTATTGATAGATGCACCTCCGGTTATATTAAGCGGCCCCGCCGTGGTAATTGAAATATTTCCGGCATTGCCGCAGGGGCCTAAGCAAGATTCTCCGCCCGCAGAGCGTGCGAAAATCCCGCTGGAGAGAAGACTCCCCAACCCGAAAATGTCTTCTTCAGCGACAGGAGAATTCCGTTGGCCTGAAAATGAAACTCCCTCAGAAGCCAGTATCCGCACATCTCCGCCTTTTCCACCGCTCGTGGTCGTGCTATCAATACGGGCCCCGCCGGATACTTCCAGACTGGCCGTCTCGATGAAAATGTTACCCGCAGGACCTTCAACCCGTGAAAATTCACTCCCAACGGAATTGGTGTACAAACCGGAGGGAGTAAGCCCCTCAACCACATCCGTAAGGATCATACGATCCGTTGCCATCACTCGTATGTCGCCGGCTGCCCCGTCCCCATACGTCTGATAGCGAATAAGAGCTCCGTTCCGCAACGTCACGACGTTGGCATTAATGGTTACAGCCGTCCACGGTACGCCATCTCCTATTCCAAACACTGTTTCTCCATCAATGCGGGAAAAATCAAGCGACAAGCTATTGGTATTGATGGTTATAGCTCCCCCCCCTCCATCCTCCGCGAGACGAATTGCACTGCCATCCGCTACCTGTATGTCATTGGCGGTAATATTGATATCCCCAGCTTTTCCTGCATTAAATCCATCCGTGACCAGAAAGGTTGACGTTAACTGGATCGTATCAGCAGCAATCGACAGGTTCCCTCCGGAACCGGTGGATGTGTCCAAATTTTGGGCGATCCAGTCTCCGGTACTGATATCAGCATCAGTGAGCAGTAATTGATCCGTTTCAATCACTACGTTTCCCCCGTGCCCCCCTTCCTCTCCGATCGTGCCGCTATCGATAAAAAACATTTGCCCCTCGTTTTTACCTATCGCTTGGATCGTGTCCCTGGTCGCAATATTCACATCACCGCCTGTCCCGCTGCCGGACGTGTGGGTATCGATAAGAGCGAAAAATTGCTCCAAGGAATTCGAGGTCGCATTCAAATTTTCTGAGGTGATATCAACGGCACCGGCATTACCCGACCCGGTGGTACGGGCGGTGATCATGGGACTCCCTTGCGTGTCTGTCATGGTCAGATCGCCGGTGAGCTGAATATCGACGGCCAAAGGAGCACCATCGGCATCAACCGTATCGGCTGAAACCGAGGCATCAGTCATCATCAATTGGCCGCCACGAATCATGAACGTGCCGGCGGCATCTCCGCCAGTCGGATCGCCGGAAACATTCAGCGTCGCGCCCTCCGACAGGACAATATTCCCCATCGTGGTGAACGACTGCCCGTTGACGTTGGGAGCACTGTCATAGGTGTCGGCCAGCACTTCTCCAGGAGAGGCCACGCTGGCTAACGCAATCTTTCCTCCGAGAGCATTGAGCCCACTACCGATGGTGATGTCTCCTCCGACCAAAGAAATAGTTTGTCCCTCCTCAACCGACAAGGTACTTCCATCAACCAAAATAGAAGCCGGGTTCGATTCCAGAAATCCGAAGGCCGCCACCGGGGCCACACTCAACAGCGCATCCTGGTCGCTGGGAAGAGCGGTGAACTGCACCCCGTCGGCAAGCCGCAAATAATCGGCGGTTGTAAAGTGCGCCGCGCCGCCTACATTCAGAGAGGCATTCGGACCAAACACAATTCCGGCGGGATTCATGAGGAACAGATTGGCGTTCCCAAATCCTTGGGTCTGAATCGTTCCGAAAATATTTGAGGGGTTGCCGCCGGTGACGCGGCTGAGGATGTTGGTTGTCGGAAGCGCGGCATCGTTCAGGAAGTTGGCAATGTTATTGGTCGGAACCCCGAATTCCCCGAAGCTATGGAACAGGTTGCCACCGCCCGCCGGCCTGGTTCCGCCGGTGATATTGTGCTGGACCGCTCCGCCCGGAAGGTTCACCGGGGCACTGATTTGAGTGTTGAGCCCGGAGGACGTTATGGGAGGGGGCGTTTGACCATAGATCACCCCGCCGAGAAGGAAGATGAAAAGCCCGAGTGAAACCGAGGGCCAGATCTTCATTAGAACGACCTACGGACAGGGAGCGGATTGGCCTGCCGCCTGCGCAAAGAGCACCGGAGGCGTATAGGCCGCGAAATGGATCGAAGCCTCTGGACCGGCTTGGGTACTTTCAGAAGATAGTGCCTGGCTATGCGCCATCGCCTGCTGTGACACATCCGTGACCGGCAGGAAGGGACTGGCTAAGAATGTGCCCGGCGTGGGCGCCACACTATCCGACTTGGAATCCACAAAGGTACTAAAGTGGCCGCCCTCTCCCGCCACACAGCGGGACGCATAGAGCGTGGCCACATTCACCGGTGTACTTGGCAGAGGCGCGATTGTCCCGCTCAGCACTTGAATCGGTGATTCAATCCTGACCGAGCCGCTGATCCCCGTTTGCGAGGAGGCATCCAGCGTACTCTGCGCATCCAATAAGACGGCCTTGCTCGCAACCAGGTCAATATTGCCCCCCTTACCCGCCACGGCCTTGGCCAGAATATGGCTGTTCTGAAGAATGATGAAATCCGGATCTAAATTGATATCGCCCCCGCCCGTGGTCTCATCACCTTTAACCGAGCTGGAAATGGTGCTGTCGACCAGTTGAATCGTGTCGTTGGCGGTGAGCTTGATCTCGCCGCCTGAAGCTTGCGCCGCTTCCGTGGTCACGGTAGCCTTATCGATCAGAATCGTGTCATGGCCGGTAATATTAATATTTCCGGCATCGCCTTTTCCGTCACTTTTCGCCGAGACCGTGGCTCCGTCACTGAGGGTGAAGTTCTGGCCTGAGGTTAACGAGATCGTCCCGCCCGCCCCGGAGCCAGGCTCTGTCCCGGTGGTCCGGCTGAACACACCACCAGGCGTTTCGTCCTTCAAAGTCCCGGAAAGGGAAATGTTTCCGGAGGCGTTCACAGTAATAGTACCACCCTTGCCTTCGGTAGTCGTGCTGCTATTAATCTGGGCGCCTTTTCCCAGTACAATTGAATTCGTCGTGATGTTCACATTCCCCGCATCACCACAAGGCCCAGAACAATTCCCGCCAAGCGAATTGGTGAAAATCCCTGCGGACTGGAATTCGCCAAAATTCCGTAGATCACCTAGGTCAATATTAGCTGTTTGGCCTGACATGGAAATTTTCTCTGCGTTGATGAAGATGTTGCCCCCGGTACCGCTCGATCCGGTCGAGCTGTTGATTTTGGAGCCTCCATCAACCGTCAGCATGGGAGTCGTAAGCAAGATATCTCCTGGAGCCCCGAGAATTTCATCTCCTCGCCCCCCAAAAGAATTACTTGCAATGGAACTTGGTTTATCATCATTAGTGTCAGGTGCACCACGATTAGGATTCAACAGTGAAAGGCTTTCGAACGCGGTAATGGTAATATCCCCGGCGTCCGCATTTTCCTTTGTCGTGGATACGATACTGCTTCCCGAAAGTTCAATGACCCGTCCTGTAATGGTAACCGCACCACCCGGAACAGTCCGGTTTATAGTTTCAAATAGGGAGTCTGACATGGTGAGAACGTCTGCGTTGACGGTCACGTTACCACTTTGAGTCCAACCCGTCGTCGAAATATTACTCTGATCAAAATTGATTTCATGGGCCTTCAACGTCACATCCCCAGACCTTCCGCCACCAACATCGTTGATGAAATCAAAGGAATCGGTAACGATATCCGAAAAGTATAAATTAATTTTCTCAGTTGCCGAGATGATAACGTTTCCGGCATTGCTGGCCCCTTCACCGCCATTAAAGAACGAATAGTAGCTTCCGGTACTGAAAAAAGAGAAATTATTAAAAAAGTTATTTGCAGTAATGGACAAATCTCCTCCATTGCCGGTGTTCAATCCGTCGTTGCCGGTGCTGGCAAGGAAGGCTAAAACATCAAAGTTTAGGTCCCCTGTGACCGTTATATCGCCCTGGCTGGCCATGGTTATATTCCCCGCATTTCCCGGTCCGAATGTTTGAGTATCGATAATCGGCAGCAAGCCATTCCCCTCATCCAGGAACTCTTCACTTGGTATTACAGAAAAGTCCATGTTTCCGCCTGATTTTAGCCTAATGTCTCCCGCATTACCCTTTCCGCGCGTTCTGGCAGTTAGAGCCGGACCGTCTACGGCCAAAATGGAAAGGTCACCGGTAACATAGACGTCGATGGCGGTTGAGGCTCCATCACTATCAACCGTGTCCGCCGAGATGGTTGCATGAGTCATCATCAACTGACCCCCACGAATAATGACGGTGCCCGCCGTGTCGCCTGAAACATCCAAGAATGTTCCTTCCGACAGAGAAATATTCCCCATCGTGGTGAACGACTCCCCATTGATATTTGGGGCGTTGGCATAGGTGTTGGCCAATACCTCGCCTGGAGAGGCGACACTCGCTAGGGCAATCTGCCCTCCCGGAGCATAGAAGCCGCTACCGATCGTCATGTCTCCCCCAACGAACGAGAGGGTTTGTCTTTCTGAGACCGATAAGGTGCTTCCTTCCACGGATATGGGCGCTGGATTCGCCGTAAGAAAACCAAAGGCTGCGACCGGCGCCACACTCAGAAGCGCATCCTGCGCACTCGGCATGGCGGTGAATTGCACTCCGTCACTCAGTTTTAAATAATCTGCGGTCGTGAAATGAGCGGCTCCGCCCACATTCAACGAGGCATTGGGTCCAAACACGATCCCGGCGGGATTCATCAGGAACAGGTTGGCATTCGCGAAGCCTTGGGTCTGAATGGTTCCGAAAATGTTCGAGGGATTGCCCCCGGTGACACGGCTGAGGATGTTGGTCGTCGGAAGCGCCGAATCATTCAGGAAGTTGGCGATGTTGTTCGTCGGAACCCCGAACTCCCCGAAGCTATGAAACAGGTTACCTCCGCCACCAGGCCGTGTGCCGCCGGTAATATTATGCTGGACAGCTCCGCCCGGAAGATTCACCGGCGTACTCACCTGCGTATTGAGTCCTGACGGTGTGATAGGAGGCGAAGGCACCTGAGCCTCCGCCGCGATACCAACGCTCCAAATTAGGAAAACCCCTAAAAAGTATTTTATGGAGCCGCTACACATTTACAACTCGTTTGTCCGCCCCCAGTCGCTACTGTGTCACACATGGAGCCTGAGCCACCGTTATTACATCCCAACCTATCTTCATAGAGCCAATGGCAGGTCTGATTGGGACTAGATCCAGCACTCAGACACGACCAATGCGACGTACCCTCCGCGGGATCTTTTTTGTGAACACCGGTCTGGCAAGGAGGCGTCTCACTTGGAGGGCCTGTATCACCTGCATCAAGTTTACACCCAGGGGGAGCATTCCCCGGTTGTGCCTTCGCGGCATCCTGGATTCCACCCGTCAACCCAACTACCACAAATAGACTGCACAGAAGGAAAATCTTTCTGACAATTCCTACATAGGGGACCACCATGTTTTACCTCCTTTTTAGTTAAAGAATTATGAGGCAGTAGGGTCCTGTGACTTTCATCCGACCCCTTCAGAGAATTGGAAAACCTTTTTTTCATATTTTTACCTTCTACATGAACTGTTTCTATTCTGTTCTTTGCTAACTAATAGCTATAACTTCTGCCACAGCATTGTCACAATTCAAACGTGTTTCTTTCCCCTGCGAGTTTTTCTTCACTCGATTCCTAAGGTCCGGGCTGGGGTCCCCGGTCTCCATTAGAATCTCCCGGATTTTTTTGGGAGGAAGAAGGTCTTTCTCCTTAGCTTGCCTCACAGCCTGAATCAGAGCCACACACCCTGCCACAAATGGAGCGGCAAAAGAGGTCCCATCTGCTTGCTTAACAGTTGCTCCTCCACTACCAAAATGAAAACCTGTAGTAAAGATACTATCGCCGGGGCTACCATTATCCACGGTATTGGGGCCAAAATTTGACCCCACTTTCAATTTATCTTCCATCGTCGTGGCTGTCACCACAATCACATTCACAATATCCGGCTCGGAACCAAAGCCCTGCGGATAAATTTTATTTGTCTCATCATCAATATTTACAGAACCCCCACCAGGAGGGCTTCCCGCCGCAACCACAAATGTCACATCATTTTCTACTCTTCTGATATGCTTCTTTAGAATTTCTGCTTTATGCAGGTTAGGCGGAACAGACCAGCTGATATTAACGACATGCGCCCCCATCTTGCTGGCGTAATCTATGGCCTCAATAGCGTGATCATACGTCCCGAATTCTCTGGGTGGGCCGTTTATTTCGATTGGTCCGGATGTCTCAGGACAAAAAATCTTCACTCCCATCAACTTCACGAGTCCATTGCCGACTACTCCTAAAGCCTGTAAAGCTTCGGTATTACCCCCACGTGATACGTCATCATTATTTCCCTCTGCTGCAATTTCCCCTGCTATTTGGGTTCCATGTCCATTTTCATCAACAAGGTCACCCTCTGTTTGGTTTCGCGCACAATGGGCCATACTCGCTTGGTATTTTGGCAAGGCTAAGATATTCACCCCATGGGTATCATTCATGTACCCGTTGAGATTATTGCCGCTATTTTTGGGATTTACCCATATGTTTTTTTCCAAATCAGGATGTTTCACCATCAATCCCGAATCTATGATGGCTACAATAATTTTTCCGTTTTCGCGTTGAGTCCAATTTAATATTCCCTGCTCTTCGAGTTTTTCCCAGGCCTTTACCATGCCTATTTTTTCCAAAGCCCACAATTTGGAAATCGGCTGTACTAGCCCATCTGCATCGGTTATTTGAGTTTGATTGTCCGTCAGCCAGAAAGCATCGTTTGGAGGCGATTGTCTGTGAGAGTGAAGAACAAGTCTAACGTTTTGTTCAACAATAATCTTATTCATTCCTTTAGTAAAATTTTTTACTCCCCCTATGGTAGGCTTTGATTTTGCGTTAATGGCCCCTATTAGAGCATCCTTCAGAGTCTTTTCTGTCTCCCCTTTATCTGTTTTGAAAACCACTGTCCCTAGGATTGAATTTAATATCTCGGGTTGGGATTTTAAATTGAATTTTTTGAAATCGGTATTGTCAATAATATCCCTTAAATTAGTTAGTGATTGGGCTTGAAAGGCCAATGCCTTTTTTTCACCGGGAGTAGGAATAAAAGGAAGTATCTTTTGTAAATCCAATAGGTTTTTATCAGGAAAACCAGAGGGCGTATCAATGGAAGGGAGTACCATTTTCCCTGGGTCTTTCCCAAGCCATAATTTTCGCTGGATTTTCATGACATCTTCTGTGCTACTAAATAATTCCTTTATGGCTATTAAATTTTCAAGTAATTCATCTGGAAATAGTACGACAAACTCCCCCTCTATTAAAAAGCTTTTGGGCTTGGGTTTGGTTATGTGTTGGCCAAGAGCCTGGGACACACCTCCCGATTCCAAACCTACAAAAAAAATCAAGCTGACAACTTGCAGAAATTTTATCGCCCTGAGAGTTCTCTTCATCCCGCCCCTAATAATGAAGGATAATTAAAAAATCAATGTAATAGTCAATGGTATGTATTTTTCTTATCCAGCAAATTTTTCTAAAAACAACTCCCTTCAATTTTTTAAAATTGTTTGCGAAGAATTTCCTCCCTTGGGCCCGCAATACCACTTTCAGAAACATTACAAAGATTACATCTTGGCAATGAAGTTATTTAAGAGCTCAGGCTCCCCTCGTTATCCAACCACTCCATTTATTTTTCGTGACCGCATTGCATTTTCCTAGTTTACTGCGCGAAATTATTTCGTAACCAAATATTTATTGCAATAAAGGCAATTGCAATGCCGCATTCAGCAACAGCTACCACCACTCTCACATAAACTCGACTAAGCTTCTCATTCATAATAGTTTTCTCGAGAATTAAAAGAGTAAGAGACAGGGTCATGTTCTTGTTCAGCGTGGAACGCGTATCTAATCAGATACGCGTTGTATCTGATTGGATACACAATAGTTTTGATTCAGCGAAGAAGAATGGCCATGGGCACTTCAACCGCGCAAAGTCCGAAAAACTACTATCTTGTCCTGTTTTTCATTGGCCTCATTTCCCAGGAAACGGAACGAGGACGTACGCCGCATTTCCTCTTGAGGCAGCCTCTCCCTTTTAAAACAAGAGAATAAGCTATCGTTTTTGATGTGCTTTTAGAGAAAGAGAGAAGAGTGAATTTGTGGGGCTGAATAGGATCTTGAGAGAACTCGTCGAAGTGCAATTCGGTTATCAGGGAGATTCGTAGACTTCATCCCGCAAGTGATTGACCTGAATGTTATGACGTTTGATTTTTTTGATGAGGCCCTGCCGGCTTAAGCCCAACCGTTTGGCCGTTTGGACCTGATTGAACCGGCAGGCCAACAACGTCTCTTTAATCATGCGTTGCTCCAATTCATCGACGGCTTGATGAAGACTCCGGCCTTTCGGATCTATGGTGCCTCCGGTCGTTTGAACAGGGCATCGGATACCTTCTTCGAGCGCATCCTCGTGTATCGTCGCTCCGCGAACCATGACCATTAGCCGTTTGATTTCATTTTCTAACTGCCGGATATTTCCCGGCCAGGAATATTCCATGAATCGCTGCATGGCCTTGGCGGACAGTTTTTTCCTGGGTCGATCCATCTGCGAGCTATAGAGGTCCAGAAAATAATTGACGAGCAGGGGGATATCTGCCGGGATCTCCCGCAAGGCCGGCGTATGAACATGAACGACTTTGAGACGATAGTAAAGATCGTCTCGAAACGTGCCAGCTTTAATAGCGGCTTCCAAGTTTTTATTGGTGGCCGCAATGATCCTGATATCAAGTGGAACCGACTCTCGCTTTCCCACCGGCTCGACGGCTCGCTCCTGTAGCACCCGTAATACTTTGGCCTGGGCGCTTACGCCCAGATCTCCAATTTCATCCAGAAACAGCGTGCCCTTGTTGGCCTGTTCAAATTTGCCTATTCTGGCCTCCACGTCGGTCGCCGTGCCTTTGCTGATGCCGAATAATTCACTTTCGATTAACGTTTCGGGGAGGGCGGCACAATTGATCGCGACAAACGGTTGACGGGCTCGAGGGCTATTGTAATGAATGGCTTTGGCCACCAATTCTTTCCCGGTTCCGTTTTCTCCGGTAATAAGCACATCCACTGAACTATCTCTGACCTGATCGATGACTCTGATCAGTCGCTGCATGGGCAGACTGTTTCCCATGAGTTTTTTCGTGGAGTACTGCCCTTCGACCTCTTTCCACAAATGCGCGTTTTCCTGTTGCAACCGTTCGCGTTCCCGCCGCATTTGTTCTATGACATGGAATTTCTGAAGAGGGATGGCGATGCTATCAACCAACGCCTGAGCTACCCTTTCATCTTGGGCCGTAAAGTCCTTGCCCTTTTTATTCACGGCTTCAAAGACTCCAATGATGTCGCCGGTTCTGTCCCGAACCGGCAGCGCCAA
>DOFS01000299.1 GCA_003523945.1 Nitrospiraceae bacterium
AGCGTCTCGCTGATGTTCTTACAGCCGAGTGGCAGTGGGACTAAGTACCAGGGTCGCAACGAGACCTTTTGGGAACATCAAGGGGAAGCGTTAATCACCTGGGGTTACGGTGCGCCGTCGATGCATTGCAAAAAGACGTCGTGAGGTGAATCCGTACCAGCTCAATTAACCGTCACCGAATATCACAAACTGCCCACAGCGTTGTTTTTGGTCAGTATAGCCTGAGCCACCTATCCCTGCACCAGCAACCTGGGCAACGGCGGCGTCAACGCCGATCCGATTGCCTGGCACGGCCAACCCTTCTCAATTCTTATCACCCTTCCTCCCTTGAGGGTAGTCTTTTTTCAAGCCGGTTTGACCGGGCATTCCTATTAAATCGGATTCTTCCCTTGCCTTCCGGCCACGGTTCATTCCGCCACCATTTCCTTGCTCTTATTTTTATGAATTAATAAACTTCTACCTTTAGTATAAAAAGATAAATATCAATGTTAGTGCCAAGGATAGGCACCATGAATATAGCAATCGATGAGTCCGGTACGTTTGTTTATACAGATACGGATAACTCCTGGAATTGTGTCGTCTCATATGTTTACCCTGAAGTGCACAATCCCCACATCCAAGAGGAAGTAAGAAAACTCGTACAGCGTCATGCGAAGGGGGGACAAAAAGAAGTAAAGTTGAGAAATCTCAGCGAGAGTGCTTACGCGAACTTCCTTCGTTGTCTGCAGAAGTGGGACGGGGTTCTTTACGCGGTAGCCACCAATGCTGCTGCCAACACCCCGCAAGTCTTAGAGTGTCATCAAGAGGAACAAACTCAAAAGATACTCGAACACCTGGACAAGATGATTTATGAGACCGGACGTGAGGGCGTGCGTCGGCTCGCCAAGCGCGTTAAGGCCTTGCCGCATCAGCTTTACGTGCAAATGATCTGCCAAGTCCAGCTGGTTATTCAAATTCTCCATAGTGCACTATTATTCTATGTTCAAAGACACCCTCCTACATTAAATCGATTCCGATGGCGGATTGATCAAAAGAATTCAAGCCAGACGAGCTATGAAGATGCCTATTCCCAGGTGTTGCCGGCAATTCTACAAAGTGCGTCAATATGCAAACCAATACCGATGCTTAAGGGTGAAGACTACCATTGGTTCGATCGGTTTTATTTTCCGAAAGGTGAAGTACCCACATATTTGCGTGATGTGTATGGAGTAGAAATAGTTGATGATAACGAGCGTAAGATAAACATCGGGCAGGTAGTTCACGAGGATGTCCGCTTCGTGGACTCGAAGTCAGACTCTGGGGTACAGATCGCCGATCTCCTTGCCTCAGGATTGCGTCGGTGTTTACGGGGTCAGTTTACAGACAATAATATTATTGCCTCGTTAATTGGGGGTCTTATGGTTCAAAGAGAGCATAACCAAATTCCTATCCAACTAATTTCGTTGGGGAAAGAGGAAAAAAAGGTGGAAGGCCAAGTTCTTTCAGCATTACATGCGATGGCCATTCAGTCACGAGCAATGATTGTGCGTCAATAACAAATGGGACGAAGCTTACAAAGTCTCTCGAAAAAGCGAATAAAGAGCCCCACGGCAAACTACTGAAACTAGCAAGTTAATAAACTTTGACCTTCGATAGAAAAAATCGATGTCATGTTTTTTGCCTGAACTAGGGTTACCAATTCTGGAGCAAACTCATCTGAGATGAACGATATAGTACAGAGGAGTATGCCTACGGTAAAATTCCAAACACATTCTTGGAAGACAATTACCAGGTTATTCCCAAAGACAACGTTCTGTGTCTGGCTGAAGTGGAGGGACGAAATGCTGTATTTCTTGCGAAGCAGGGCTACTCCGTAACCGCTGTCGATGGCTCCCAAGTCGGCTTACAGAAGGCCAAAAAATTGGCTGAAGAGCATGGCGTTTCTATTGAATTAATTCATGCTGACTTGGCTAATTTTGACATAGGCCAAAACCGATTGGAGGGCATTGTTTCGATTTTCTGCCCCTTGCCTTCGGCGCTCCGAAAGGAGCTGCATTAAAAGGTGGTCGCAGGGTTAAAACCTCATGGTGTATACCTTGTTGAGGCGTATACACCGGATCAGTTGAAGCATGGCACCGGCGGTGGAAAATCGGCAGATTCGATGACCACGAAAGAATCGTTAAGTCTTGAGTTGGAAGGCTTGAAGTTTAGACATCTTCTCGAGCTTGAAAGAGATGTCGTAGAGGGCATTTATCACACAGGACTCGGCGCGGTGGTTCAGGCAGTCGCATCAAAAGAAATATAACGATGTCTTCCGGTTGACCCGCACGGACAAGCAAAGAAAACAACATGAGCAGAATATCCCAAGAAAGAACGGAAAAAGCCTTGCAACCACTCGATGGGAATTCCCAAGCAAATTCACCCACGCTATAAGCCGTGGTCTTCTTTCGTTTGATAGAACCCAACAAGGGGATGGAACGGGCAGTCCGAAATGTCACTGAAGTTCATCCCCGACGTTCGGCGGCAATGGGGCCCAGGAGAGCCTGGGAGATTCTGAAGGTGACGCGAAGGTCTCTCTACTGCTTGAATAACCGTTTATTGGAAGGATGACAGGCTGAGTGCCGACTGGTGAAAGGAGGAGGAGCCATGATCAAACACTTCGACCACATCACCATTGTGGTAAGAGATGTCGAGGAGGCCAAGCAGTTTTTCGGTCTGTTGGGGTTCAAGGAAGACAAGTCCGTCGTGATCGCAGGCCCGCAGTTCTCGAACTACATGGGGGTGGACGGTATCGAAGCTGAACACATCACCCTCGTGCTTGCCAACGTCTCACCACGAACGGAGGTGCAATTACTCAAGTATCGCTCCCCGGACCCTCTCCTGGATCCCGCCATTCGCAATCTCACCAAGCTTGGGTTTAACCACGTCTGCTTCGCCGTGGACGATCTGGAGGCCGAGGTGGCAAAACTTCAAGCCCACGGCGTTCACCTCCGGAACGAGGTTATGGACTTCCATGACCGCAAGCTGGTCTTTCTTTCCGGACCGGAGGGTATCACCGTGGAACTGGCGGAGTGGGATCAAAGCCGAAGCAAACGCTGAACCAGCCGCTGCAGCCGACGGTCGGCCGCCATGAGGGTCGCTGCGGCTGAGCTTGATCCATATGCGGTCTCGACTTTTCGGAAGGAATCGACATGAAGCGTGTATATGACCCAACGATTGAAAAGGTGGCACAGGCGTTCCCCCGAGTCGATGTTACAGACGTCCTGGGCGCGCGAAAGGTCGTAGCCGAATTCTGTGAGGCATTGCAGAAGTCAACGGGAC
Organism: Nitrospiraceae bacterium; assembly: GCA_003523945.1. GTDB lineage: Bacteria > Nitrospirota > Nitrospiria > Nitrospirales > UBA8639 > Nitrospira_E. The sequence goes on from DOFS01000299.1 coordinate 3,301, forward strand.
GCCCCAGGCACGACCAAATTGAAGAAGTCGAAAAGACGATTCCAGGTCCCAAGGGTGCACCACCCCTGCCGATCCGCCTCTACGTTCCTAAGGATCGCACCGAGGCGGGACCGGCCTTCGTCAACTTCCACGGAGGGGCGTTCATTATGGGTGATTTGGAGACTGAGCATCCGCGTTGCCTGGCGATGGCAGCTGAGGGGGGAGCCGTCTCAGTAGGTGTCGATTAC
>DOFS01000300.1:0-4918 GCA_003523945.1 Nitrospiraceae bacterium
ATCAACGACCTCTTCAAGTAACGTCGTCAGGTTGAACCCGATGCGCTCCAAAGCCAATTGACCCGACTCAAGTTTGGAAAAATCTAAAATATCGTTGATGATCGTGAGCAACCCTTCACCGGACAAACGGATTATTTTGGCACATTCCTGTTGCTCATGGTCCAAAGACGAATTCAACAATAATTCCGCCATACCAATAACCCCATTTAAGGGGGTGCGAATTTCATGGCTCATCACAGCCAGGAAGGCTGCCTTGGCTCGAGTGGCCGATTCGGCCTTAATCAACGCCTGATCCAGTTCATGATTTTTCGCTTCCAGGGTATCAGCAAACGCGGACAATTCTTCTGCGGCTCGCTTGGGTTCAGTGATATCCATGCCATAGCCTCGAAGGAATCCCAATTCCGCATGGGGAGCAAAGGTCCAGGAATACTGCTTCTCTCCAACGCTGACTTCGTAATGCATCTCAAGGTGTCTTTGTGACAAACAACGACTGGCCAGCTCAGAAAACCGATCCGGCAGCGCCGTGGAGAACCCGTCTTGCCCGATATGGGCTTCCTCCATCAGGCGAACCATAGAGGGATTGGCATAGAGAAGGCGTCCCGCCGAATCGACTTCAATCACGGGAAACGGATTTTCCTCAGGAAACGATGCTAACCGACGTGTTTCCTCCGTCAATTTGATTTCAGAACTGAGGTCTCGAAACATCAACAGATATCCAGAAGCCTCCAAGTCATCCACGACAAGGCCTTTCAGTTCCACACAACACCATGTCCCCTGCCGATTTCGCAGACGAGTCCGCGGAACCCACAGCATCGATTTTTCCAGCAGAAGTCCCGAAAAAGGACAGATTTCCGTGTCGTCATTCTCACAGGGGACAAGGCATTCCAGGAGGTCATGGCAGGAAACATTGGTGGGACAAGCGGCTCCCCAACCTAACAGACGAGAGCCGGCCAAATTCATATGCGTCAATTGACCTTTCCGATCAACCAAACACACCCCGACCATCAACCCGTCCCAAAGACTTTGAAACAAGAGAGGATTCGACCACATGAGTTAGGAGAAAATTTCCCGAAAGTTTATAGAAGGATCTGGAGAATCAAGTACTTTTGTAATCCTCACTTCATACTTTAATTCTGAATCAAGCGCTAAATTCCTCACCTCGGGCTTTTTGAGAATCTCGCCGGTGCATGCCCTGACTATTTTGACCCGTGGCCTCACGCTCAGTTCAGGATTCTGCTTCACCACCACGGCATCCTCGCCGGTGGACAGTTGAACAACCGTGCCCACAGGATATACTCCCAACACACGAATCATGGCTTCGACAAACCTTTTGGGAAACTTCCCCTTTTGTGCTTCATGGTAGACTCGCCGAATCGCCAAGGCTACAGGAAATGATCCTGAGGCATTCCTCACCGCGAGCAACTCATCAACATAATCGGTGAGTCCCAATAATGTTCCCGAATCGGAGACCGGCTTCCCTCCGGGGACCGTGGAATACCCTGAGCCATCCAGATACGCATGATGCTCCTGCACGATATGAACAATTTCTTTGGGAATTGTTGTGTTTTTGTCAATCAGCATCACTCCTATATCAACATGTTGCTGTAACAACGAATAATCACTCCCCATGGTGCCCCATCTGGCCTGAACGAGATTGAGGGGCAACCGCATGAAACCGACATCATGTAATAACGCGGCGAAAGCAATCTCTTCCAGCTGTTTCCCTTCCCATTGGAGTTGGAGACCAACAAGGATGGACAACAAGGCTGTATCAACAACGTGAGAGTAGAGGGTAGGATCAAACTGCTTAAGATGCTCAATGAGCATAACCTCGGCGAGCATCGTGGGATGGGCCAGCGTGTTCTCAACCAATGCCCCGGCTGTTTTCTGTAAGAGGGCATGAGGAATGGCCTGGCCGGTTTTGACGCCATCAAACAGGTCTTCCAAGGCCGCAATCGTATCCCCGCGCAGCCGTATTAACTGTTTTTGATATTCACATTCCGGCCCCTTTCCATCAGGAGAACCCGACGGGCGCACCTGGTTAAATGAAGCCTCATACAAGGGAGGTCTTTCTGTCCTCTGATGATCGGCAAAGGCCTCTTCAATAGGCCAGTGTTTCTCATCGGGCAGGACATCGGGCGGGGCATCGAGCCCCTTCGAGGTATCAATTTCAACTTCCTGAATACCGGACTGGAGCAATTGCTGCACATCGTCAGAAGAAAGGAGCCGGCGGTGAAGAAAGAATGGCGAACTCCACCATGAATCAAGAATTCGTACCAAATACATGCCTGCACATAATTGAGAACAGGCAAGACGCTTCCGAGTCGTCATAGAAAATGGCGCTCCGGAGAAAAGGCCAATTACCCACCACCATAGGTCACAAGTTTCCACACAGCATGGGTTCGGTCTTCCCTAACCTAAAACCATGGCATCACAGAAAATTTCCTGACAAAATTCAACATGGCCCATTTCAGAAATCCATTGCCAAGAAGACGGGTCTAGGCCGAAAGGAAAAGAACCGGGTTATTTGCCCCCGGATGAAACAACCGCCATTTTAGGCACCTGGCCAATTGTCCGATAAATGGGAATCATTTTGGCGACATTAGCCAAATCTAATACCTGCTGAACATACGTTTGCGGGTTGACCAGACTAAAGGGAATCTTTCTACTTTTAAGGGTTTGATGAGCAATCACTAAAAGCCCCAGGGCGGAACTATCCACAAAAGACACCTGTCCAAAGTCCAAAATAATCGGCATTTCCTCTTTCATCGCCTCATCCATAGCGTCCTTGAAGGTTTTTCTCGCACCAAAGTCAAACCGTCCCTCCAGATGCACGACCACGGTGTTCTCACTCTTTTCTTGTGTGACATTCATATACTCCTCCAAGGTGTATGCCAAGAAGATGTCTTGGCTATCCTGTGATCATCCAACTCACCTTATCGGTGAGGATTTAAGAAGAATTAAACCATCCTGGAAATTGGCCTTAACCTCAGAGTGGTTCCTCAATAGCTATTGAGCAAGCTGGGGGATCCTGTGGGTTGACACCATCCCATTTTTTTAGCGCTACCTTGCCATAATTCAATCCAAGAACCGTCAACAAGGTGCCGGGACTAACCCAACCATGGGTCGGTGCCTGTGGGACCGCTTCTTGAATCTGTTGCCATACCGCGCTCGTCGACTCGCGTTCTGCTAAAAGATCATCTAAAGGAAGAAACAAGACATTCCGTGAATTCTTCCCAGAATTCGTACATGGAGATTTCTTCCAGTTCTTGAATCCTCGCTGATTGGGATTCGACCAAATTCCAGATAGCGGGGACATCTGTAAAAGCCCTTATTCAGATTTCTATTTTTCCAGTTGTATTGGTGCCAATGACGCTCCCTACCTTCGTCCCGTTAACACGGAGTCATCATTTTCAAATGAGATAGTATGGCCGCAGGAATATCGTTTAACGGAAGAATCTTATCAACTCCTCCTGCCTTGATGGCCTCTTTGGGCATTCCAAAGACGACACAGGATTCCTCATCCTGAGCAAAATTTAATGCTCCAGCCTGCTTCATTTCCACCATGCCGGCAGCTCCATCATTCCCCATGCCGGTCAGAATCACCCCAAGACTATTCCCACCGGCATACCTGGCGACAGACCGAAACATGGCGTCCACAGAAGGACGATGTCGGTTGATCGGCGGTTCTTGATTGAGGGAGACATAATAGCGGGCACCGCTCCGCCGAAGTTCCATATGATAATTACCCGGTGCCAACAACGCCTGCCCGGGCATGACGCTGTCTCCTTCTTGAGCTTCTTTTACGTGAATCTGACATAGTTCATTCAGACGTTCCGCAAATGATTTGGTAAACCGCTCGGGCATATGTTGTGTTATGACAATGGGTGGAGTATTCGGTGGCAACACCTCCAACAATTCCCGAAGTGCTTCGGTCCCCCCTGTAGACGCCCCGATGGCAATAATCGTGTCAGTGGTTTTAATCATCGCCGATTGGGCAGCCAGGGCTCTAATCCGCTCAGCACAATCCGCAGGTAGTGTTCGTTTTTTCACGCTGGCCTGCGCCGCTATCTTCACTTTGCTGATGATTTGATGCGCTAAATCCGACAGGCCATGCTGAATGTCGACTGTGGGCTTCGTCACAAAATCCACAGCACCTGATTCCAATGCCTGCAAGGTCGTCGCCGCACCATGTTCAGTTAGCGAACTCACCATCACCACCGGCATTGGTCGTGCCGCCATGATTTTTTGTAAAAAGGTGAGTCCATCCATTTTTGGCATTTCCACGTCCAAGGTCAGTACATCAGGATTGAGGGATTTCATTTTATCTCTGGCCACATACGGGTCGGGAGCGGTTCCCACCACCTCAATTCCTGGATCCTGCGATAAAATCGCTGTCATGACATTTCGAATTAAGGCCGAGTCATCAACAATCAACACACGTATTTTTTTGTCATTCATATTGCTCTCCCCAAATCGGTAGGGAGTAAATAGTGAGGCATACAGAGCAAAAAACCAACATGGGTCTCTTCTCCCGGCACTCCTCTCTCTTTACGCCCTACGCTTCAATCCTTACCTCTCAAGTTTATTCCAAAAAAAGCGTCACGTCTGACTGCACAGGAGCCTGTTGGAGTTTCTTCCGATACTTTCCCTCCTCCTGCGCAATCGCACCAGCTACCAAACGATCAAGCTTTTTCAGGAGCACTCTCCCTGAATCCGTAAAATAGTACACTTTGCGAGGACAGACATCGCCGATATCCGCTTTAATAGGTGAAAGACCCTCCTGCTCCAGAAAGGCAAGAGCCCACGCGGCATTTTGAGCCCCGATATCAATGGTACCCTCATAAATTTTCCCCCCACCAAAGACCTTGGCTTCCAGTCGTTCCTTTTTGCCACCTCGCTTAAAAATATCATTCAT
>DOFS01000300.1:5032-13099 GCA_003523945.1 Nitrospiraceae bacterium
CATTTCCATGGCAAAGCTCCCGTACCGACCGGAATCGGCCCAATTCTCATGTCCCTCTGTGTTGGAGGGAGCGGCAAGCATGAAATGATTCATCCCTCCCACCCCGGCCAGTGGGTCACGCAGACACACGGAGATACAGGAACCCAACACGGTATACACGACTTTGGGCTCCCGGCTCACAAAATATTCACCTGGGAGGATGACGGCCACTTCATAAGGAAAACGGGTATCCTGCATCCGGCGTATATGTCCAAATTCCATTAATCCTGTAGATGACATTGTGTGATTCGGTCTTTCAAGCAATGACGGGCTGGTTCATAATGGCCTCAGAGGCATTCAGAAAAGAATGAATAGTCGGGGGGCAATTCAGAACGTCCCCATAGGCCCATTCCTTTCTACGATTTTATTCCCCTTGCCCCTTATTTTTCACTCTTCACGCTGACCGGTTTTTGGTATATGGTTGGTTGGAGATACCTAAATTGGTGGTCGATCCATTGCAAACTTTCCGAATGTCCGATAAACAAATATCCTCCAGGCCGGAGATACTGAAAAAATTTCCCCATGAGGTTGGCCTGCGTGAGACGATCAAAATAAATCATGACATTCCGACAAAAAATCACATCCAGTGAACTGCGTATAGGAAAACTCGAGTCCATCAAATTTATCCGTCGAAAGGTCACAAGACGTGCAACCTGCGGACGTACCTGTAGTTTGCCAGATTGGGGACCTTTTCCACGGAGAAAATGTCGTTGCACCAGATCTTTGGGGAGTTGACTCACCCGTTCTTCCTCATAGATACCCGAGGAAGCCTTTGCCAACACTCGAGTAGAAATATCGGAGGCGAGAATTTTGATATCCCATCGACTGATATCGGCAATGGAATCAGACAGAGTCATGGCAATGGTATAGGGTTCCTCCCCGGAAGAAGACGCGGAAGACCAAATCCTCAATGTCTTTACCGATTGCACCTCTGGAAGGACCTGATCGCGGAGAAAATCAAAGTGTACCGGTTCCCGGAAAAAATCAGTCTTGTTGGTGGAAACAAGATCCAATAATTTCATTAACTCTTCCTCCCCACCCTCCCCACTCACGCAGTCGTAATAGGCCTGATAGGAGTGAAGGTTAAGTTCCCGAAGCCGTTTTCCCAAACGGGAAATTAAGAGGGTCTTTTTGGGGGTATCCAGAGCAATACCGACTTGCTGATAAATCAGTTGCTTAAAGAGTTCAAATTCTTTGTCACTCAATGATGCCGATACCATATGCTCCTTTTTCGTCAAGCATTTCCTCAGACGAGCTGGCTGTCATCAGTCAGAAGAAATAATCCCGTCTCCCTATCCACTCGGCTCTTCTTCCTTCTTTTTCTTCACCTCTTACTCCCTAGCAATAATTCATGCCACAACATTTCCTAATCCCCACAAGTGGTCAGATTGCATCTCCCAAATATCTCTTACATCATGATGTCTAAGGGACGAAGGCGAGAAATTCTTCCCGCCCTATCACGAGTTCTACTCCCCTACGACTTATCGCGAAGTCAGAACGAACAGGAAGGACAGGAACATGCAGAGTCCAATACACTTCCTGAGGCCTGGCCTTTGACGAATTCTCGGACACCACTCACTTTTCTGTATCGGTATGAGCTCCATAAAATGTAAGGACTAAAAGAAATGCTTCACGAAATGGCAGAGAAGGCGACATGAGGAGAAGGAGAAACACTTTGACTTAATATGTATCATGATATTTTCCTCCTAATGGCCGGAAAAAGATCCTCTGTGTCAGTTCTGAGCAGCATGGCCCATCAACTTCATGGCCAAGGTCCGATTCAACGCATGATCTGGCACAGGGAAAGAGACAAGGAGCTACAGGAATGGCAAAAAAAAGGCGTGAAGGAGAAGTGTCTCCTTCACGCCAATAATAGCGGGCCGTCTAGAGAGCCACATGCGGCTCCATTCAGTTCATGCGAACAACAATTGCTCCCATGAAATCACCTTTTTTCCAATCTTTCTTGGTCGTTTTTGGATGCATATTGTGGCAATCGGCACAACTCTCCACAATGGCATAATCCGCGGACATTCCAATGGTCTTTCCACCATCCGTCCCGGTAATCACCTTGGCTGGCCCTTTGGCCAATTCCGCCAACATCTCCTTCTCTTTAGGGCTCTTTGCCGCATTCGAAGCGTATAACGGATCAGTTCCGACCAACGAAATTTCAAATTCCCGTAACTCTTTCCCCACTTCTTTGACGAATTGAGCCGGAAGCATGATCCCATGGTCGTCCTTCACCCAATCCTCAGTGGGTTTCATTCCGCCTTTAACGGCGTCCCCCACCACCCCTTTCACATAAACCGTCCGAGCAGCTTTGACAGCAGCTAAAACCATTTCAGCGGCTTTTTCTTTCGTCATGTCCGCTGCTTGACCAACCGGAAGAACTAACATCAGCCCCAGCACCGTCACTCCAAACATCATAGAGATTGCAGCCCATCGTTTCATAAGCGCCCTCCTCTTGGTGAATGTTGGAAAACATGAAATGCCGAAGACTACTCCTTTCTTTGGGGGAGCTCACTTTAACCCCTTAACCATGAACATTCAAGACACATTAAAGAAAACAGCCACTTAGAATTATTTCTACAGGTAGGTCAGTGGGAAGGGGCACAGAGCAAGATATTAGGAATGAGGTACGGACAGGAGACCAACAATATCAATGAGATGGACACCGAAAAAAAGGAGTAAGGAGACCAAACAACTCTGCTTGCGCTCCTCACTCCCAACGACTCACTTACAAATTACTTAAAATTCTTCGAAGAAATTGTCTTCCGACTTTTTATGCCCGTTGGACACTGAACTTCCAACACCCACGGTGCCCCCCTTTGGGGAGGAAGGTTGCTTCCCGACACCCCTGCCAGGGACGGATGAAATCCCATGAGGATATTGAGATCCCATTCCGCTGGACGATTGACGGGAAACGGATGACACGGTTTTAGGCGTGCGTTCTGAATGCATGGGCCCGGAATCATTTTGGACCGTGAAAAATTCAACCTGCCCTAACAAATCCTGGGCTTGTTGCGCCATCGACTGTGAAGCTGAAGTCGCCTGTTCAACCAAGGCCGCATTTTGCTGGGTGCCTTGATCCATTTGCATGACGGCTTTATTGACCTGGTCGATTCCAGCCGCTTGCTCCTGGGATGCAGCACTGATTTCTGAAATTATATCCGTGACCCGCTTGACCGAATTGACAATCTCAGCCAACGTCTGGCCCGAGCGATTCACCAACTCGCTGCCTCCACTAACTTTTTGCACTGATTCATTAATGAGAGCCTTGATTTCTTTGGCGGCAGACGCCGAACGTTGGGCCAGATTGCGCACTTCCGACGCGACGACCGCAAACCCCCTGCCCTGCTCCCCGGCCCTCGCCGCTTCCACTGCGGCGTTTAAGGCTAAGAGATTGGTTTGAAAGGCGATTTCATCAATCACGTTGATAATATCCGCAATCTTTTTACTGCTCTGATTGATTTCACCCATCGCTTCGACGGCTTTGTCCGTCACCATTCCACCCTTTTCTGCCACCTCCCGTGCTGCCACGGCTAGTTGATTCGCTTGTTTGGCGTTATCCGCATTTTGCTTGATCGTGGATGTCATCTCTTCCATCGAAGCACTGGTTTCTTCAAGGGCCCCAGCCTGGGCCGAGGTCCGCGCAGCAAGGTCAGAGGTTCCGGCATTGATCTCTGAGGTTCCAGTCGTAATACCGGAGACTGCCGTTTTCACCGATCCAATAACCTCACTTACCCGATCAAACATCGCATTAAATGATTGGCTGGTCCTGCCGATTTCGTCCTGACTGTTCACAAGGGCCCGACCGGTGAGATCTCCTTCCTTGGCCCGCTCAGCCATGGACTCCAGACTTTTCATCGGCTTAACCACCAATTTGGCAATCATCAGGTACAACAGCCCCAGCATCAGGACACCCACCGCAACAATACCCATATACATATTGCCGAGGTTACGTTGCAATTGTGCAGCCGGACCATCCATTGGAATCTGTACTGATACAGCCCCTAACATTTCCCCGATCTGTTTGCCCTCATGACAGCCTATGCAGGCTTGACTCGTCGCCAAATCGGGTGTCGCACGCCGAAACATCATTTTTCCATTCACCATATCGTTTTTTGAAAATTCTTTTTGGCCGGTAGCCAGTGCAGCAAGGGCTTCTTTTTCAAAGGAATCTTGCGGCCCATTTCTTGCGTTCAGCGGCGTCCCACTGATGACCCTGGCATTAAAGACCCCTTCATCAGCCAGCATTTCAGAGGTTTCACGCGCAAACGTGGCTGGGAAGGGAATCGTATCGGGAGCACTGTGATCAACGCCGGTTTTCATCCCAGCCGCTTTAGCTTTCACCACAAATTCTTTGGTCACATAGGCGCGAGTGATCTCAATTTGCTTTTGGACAATATACGCCTGATCAGACAAAACCCGTTCAAGGTCCGCATGCAATTGAAGGCCGAGTAAATACGCTCCTCCGGCCAGCAGGCCGGCAAACACGACCATGATGGTCATCACGACCTTGGGACCAATTCCCAATCGGTTCCAAACTATATCCATAGCTCCTCCTCAGTTAGTAAAACCTATTGATTGCATGTGTTACCCTGGATGCCGACAAAGCCTTTCCATTTGTGTTTAAAGAGACCGATGTCTTCATTCGCCAGTGTTTGCTGACTAGACACGAACATTTCTCATGATCAACGCTATTGAGATTGGATTTGCCGTACCCCCACCGGTCCCTTCCACCATTGGGATCCCACTACACCCCTTGCTCCAACGGAGTGCCCCCATCAGCAGCCAGCTCCCGAAAAGAAGCAGGAAAATGCCCCCCCAGGAACGCCGGGTAATTCCCATGTCAGGTCAATCAGATTCAGATCGAAATACTTTTAAAATTCTTCAAAGAAATTATCGTCCCTCTTCCGGCGATCCTTTCCATTCGAACCGGCCACACCCACCGGGTGGCCCGTCGCTGGGACATTGGCCGATTTCGCTATGACCGCCTTCTTTGTCGTACCGGTTCCTTTAGAACGTAATGCCTGGCTTGAAATCGACCGAGTAAATTTGTTGCCGGGAATCCCGACCCTTGCCGGCGCCTTGAAAAAGGCCACCTGCTCCACCAGACCTGCCGCCTGCTGCTTCATCGATTGCGATGCCGAGGTGGCCTCCTCGACCAACGCCGCATTCTGTTGTGTGCTTTGATCCATCTGCATAACGGCTTTATTAACTTGATCTATTCCCGCTGCCTGCTCCTGTGAGGCCGCACTAATCTCCGAAATAATATCAGTCACCCGCTTAACCGAATTGACGATCTCTTGCAGCGTGTGCCCTGAGCGATTCACCAGCTCACTGCCGTCACCCACTTTTTCCACCGACTCATTAATCAGGATTTTGATCTCTTTGGCCGCAGACGCCGAACGTTGGGCCAGATTGCGCACTTCCGATGCGACGACTGCAAAACCTCGGCCTTGTTCTCCGGCCCGCGCGGCCTCCACGGCGGCGTTTAACGCCAGAAGATTGGTCTGAAAGGCGATTTCATCGATCACGTTGATAATATCTGCGATTTTTTTACTGCTTTTGTTAATTTCGTCCATCGCCTCCACAGCCTTGTCCGTGACCGCGCCACCTTTTTCAGCCACTTCCCGCGCAGCGACAGCCAACTGGTTGGCCTGCTTAGCGTTATCCGCGTTTTGCTTGATCGTGGAGGTCATTTCTTCCATGGAGGCACTCGTTTCCTCCAGTGCGCCGGCTTGGGCCGAGGTGCGCTGCGAAAGATCTTCATTCCCTTGCGTAATTTCCGTTGAGGCGGTCGAGATGTGCTCTGCCGCCTGACGCACTTCGTCGACGACATGGGAGATATTATCCAACATGCTATTTATCGCCTCGGCCAATTGCCCCAATTCATCCTTGCTGGTGATGGAGGCCCGTAGTGACAAATTTCCGTCAGCCGCCTGTTGCGTCACCGTACTGATTTGTTGAAGATTTGCGGCGCCTTTGCGACCAACCCACCACGCTAACGGGAGTAAGAAAACTAAGCAGATGAACCCGGTCGTCAGCACTTTCGTCTGTACCGCAGCGGCTTCCGCCGTCGCTTCTGACTCCGGAACCCGCACCATGACTGCCCAGTTCATTCCCGGATACCCTAACGCCCCCTGTAAATGCGTGTAGCCTCCGATCTGCATAATGTGTTTTCGCGCATGCAGGGCCGTCATAAATCCCATTTCCCCCTTAATGGCCTTCTGGGCGATCTCAACCCCATTTTCCGCCAGATTCAACTTCATCAAGGTATCAAAATTCCGCACAACCTCCCTCGTACCCGATGTCGTTGGATCAAAATCCACAATCACTCGGCCCGCCCCGTCCAACAGCGTTAACTCTGCTCCGGGAAACCCGAGTTTTTGCAATTTCTCATACGAATCCCTAAACATCTGCTCAACCACTGAGAAATTCGTGCGATTGGACCAATAGGCCACAACCCGTCCTTCGGGATCGAAGACCGGGGCTGAAAATCCCAACACCAAGCCATCATTGCCCAACGCTTGCTTGACATCTTCATCAATATGGACATCCTCGATAAATGTCCCGGATGAAATATCATTGCCGGGGGCCGTATACGGTTGCCTGGTCGTATATTGCCCGGAGGCCAGCGCTTTAAACCACGGGGTCTGGCTATAATCCCTGGCAAACAGGTGACTCACATTTATGCGTTCCCCCTTGGGATTTTCGAAGTTGACGGCAATGAGCCTCCCAACAGGGTCGACCAACAAGGCGAGATCATAGATGCCATACGCTTTCACATATTTATTCATCACCTGGCTGACCACGTTATATTCGGAGGGGTCATACCATTGAGAGGTTCTGGTGATGGCATCGTTATAGCCGAATGCCTGTACATCCCCATACCGTTGGAACAGATTGCGATCGATGGTCTCAGAAAGATTTTTGGCTTCCGCCATGAAACGGGATCCGATTTTGGCCTTCATGTCTTCTGCGGCACCAAACGCAATGACCCCAACAGCCGTCATTGGAATTGCCCCGAAAATCACCACGAGAGTGACTAACTTTGCTGCAATGCCCCAATGACCCAATTTATTACCGATGTTTTTCATGAGAATTGCCGTCCTCTGAAAAATTATGAACCCCGCTGGTGACCTGAACCATCCCAAGCCCCCCTCAGACCTTCTTGTTTCTCTGGATGCATCAAAATTCCATAATTATTTGGGATCAGACTCCACGGAGCCGTCCGGTCTTTCTTCCATGGCTTGAATGTCCCCCACTACTGAGACTTCTTCTTCCGTCAGTACCCGATCAATGTCCAAGAGGGTCACTAAGCGATCTTGTGTACTGCCAATGCCCGAAATAAATGTGATATCGACCGAGCTACCCATGTCAGGAGGAGCTTGAATATCCTTGGCATTCATATCCAATACATCAGAAACCGCGTCAACCAAAAACCCCATCACCCGGTTCCGGACATTGACCACCACCACCACCGTGAAAGACGTGGGTTCGGTCACACCCATACCGAATTTTATGCGTAAGTCGACAATGGGCACGATTGTGCCTCTCAGGTTAAGCACCCCTTTGAGGAAATCCGGCGTATTAGGGATTCGGGTCACCGAGGTGTACCCTTTGATTTCCTGCACTTTCAGAATATCTACTCCGTAACATTCATCGGCCAGATTGAAAGTAAGATATTGTTGATCCTCGCTGGAATAGGTCGTCCGAACATCCCGGTGTTCCGTGGTGTCAACAGCGGCCGTGGGCATGGATGGTCTCCTTCATTGTCAGTATGGTTTTTTACCGGTAGATACTTTTCTCTCTACTCAAGAGATCGAACCGGTAAGCCAAGAGAGAGTGAAAAAATCTTGTTCATTTGTGTGGGCTACGAGTCTTTTTTTGGGTCTCCGTCTTGGACACGGCTCCCTATGCCGCCGCCGTGTGTCCAGCCCTGGCCAATTTGGCCAATCCCGGCACATCCAGAATTAAGGCGACCTGCCCGTCTCCCAGTATCGTAGCTCCGGAAATGGCCTCGAC
>DOFS01000256.1 GCA_003523945.1 Nitrospiraceae bacterium
TTTCATAATTGGCCAGATCAAAGGCTTCTTTCACCGCCCGAATCGCTTCACTTTTTACCTTTCCGAAGTCGTATTGATCCTGGGTCGTCCATGCGAACATTTTAAGGATCACATTCGAATCGCCTAATTTCTCGACCGCGCATCGAACCGGAGGATCAGCAATCACCCCGCGGGTTTCCTCTAAAGTTTTTATAGCCAATTGCAACGCCGACTCGATATTGACAGCAGTGTCGATACCGACCTCAAAGGAGAAACGCCGTTTGGGGTTGCGGGAATAGTTGAGAATAATACCTTTGTACACCGTAGCATTGGGTATGCGTACATGATTCCCGTCCAGCGTCATGAGAATGGTCTCCCGCGATGTCAATTTCATGACCAAGCCTTCATAATTTTCCAGAACAATTTGGTCCAGTGGCCGAAAGGGTTGTCTGATACTCAACAGAATGCTGGCAATGTAATTTTCCACCGTGTCTCGGAGGGCAAAACCTATGGCCAGGCCCATGACTCCGGCCACACCAACGATAGTTCCCAAAAGAGCTGTGGCGTCCAGGATTTCGAGCATGACGATAAAGCCAAGAAATATGACAGCCCCCTTGACGATTTGTTTGGCTAATGATTGTAAAAACGCATGGGGAGTAATTTTTTCATACAGGTTATCCCATTTGGTCATAAAGGATGCGAGGAACCAGAATAGAAGAAATACTGTGAAGCCGATGATTAGGAGTGGCAGATAAGAGATAAAATTATTGAGTTGGTCAAACATTTTTTCCTGCACGACAGTCAACCGTTCACGGACCTCCCGTTTCTGAGTGACTTCATCTGTCACACTGACCACACCATCCACGCGTTCTGCAAGTTCAAGAGCCTGTTTGTGGGCTTCTTTGGTGGAGGTAAACCCCGACAGACGTACCACCCCCGCCTTCACAGCGATGTCGACATTGGCAAGCTCCGGCAAATTCTGGAAAACCTCCGTCAGCCGTTGTGTAATTAGCCTGTCTTCAACCTTGTGCGCTCCAACCGCAATTTCCTGTGGCTTTTCGGTGGGTCGTGAATCAGTGGGAGCCTCTGAATTATCCACAGGTTCCTGGGACCACACTGGTGCAACCCGCGCACTCCCGAGAAGAATGAGAAGCAATACGATAATTACTGAATAGAATCTAAAGTACATCACATTACATCCTGTCCTTATTTTCCATCATTGACTCCTTGGAGGGACCGACTAACAAGTTGCCGGACCTCTCCGTCCAAGTACCATCTCCGTTTCAGTCGGGACCCGAATTTATCTAGCGACTCGAAAAAGCGGTACTCCTCTTAAATAAAAAAATGCGACATTGCCGCAGAGGAGGATACAAACATGAAGTTTATAATAATCTCAGAAGAATCGCCCATTGAGAAAGGATAAATAATTCAAGGCTTGTTAAGATTCGTTTCCATAGTTCACGAATCGCTATGGACGATTCAACAGACAAATTCAGGTCGGACTATCTGAAAACATCCGTCAAAACCGCTCTCTGAATACGATGGGAATCTAGGAGTGGATATGGACACTTAAAAAGTTCCGCTTAATGATTTGTCTATAATAAATCAACGGGCCGGTGCATATCATAAATAGGAGTGAGATTTGCCTGAATCCATTTCAACCTAAGAATTTTTATAAAATGCAAATACTCAGCGAACGGTAAGTGTTACACTGCAGAGGTAAAACATGCGGGTACTCCTAATGATGATGATGGTTTCATCCTTTTCCTCGACCAAGCGGACGGCTTCAGGTATACCGATACCCTCACCCTTTGGGGCCTCAACATAAATGTCGCCACAAGTTCTCTCAGCGGCCTTTCTCGTATTGTGTTCCCTCCTGCTGTATGTGTTAGCCCTTATTTTTTCCCCATTTCTGACACCCATTTTATGGGCCCTGATTTTGGTTCGCATCTTCTATCCACTTTATCAATGGTTAACCCGAATTCTGGGAGACAGGGAAACCGCCTCGGCTGCCCTGAGCACGCTGAGTGTCATGTTGGTGGCGGTGTTGCCGATAGCGTATATTCTCTTTCTGGTCATCACAGAGACCATAAATGCCTATCAGCTCGCGATGACGTGGGTGCAGGAAGGAGGTTTGAATAGACTTCCTGATCTTGCCGCAAAACTGCCTCTCATCGGCAACCTCTCCCAAGAATTGTTGGGGGGATTTATCGTGGCGTATGGGGATCTCCAAGTATCTCTGCTTGAAGGAGGGAAGGTGGTGAGCGGGGTCCTCCTGTCCAGCGTCGGAGGATTGGCCAAGAACGGCATTGATCTCCTGATGGATTTATTTGTGATTCTGTTTACCTTATTCTTCCTTTTTCGCGACGGGCATCACCTCTATCGGGCATTTTACGAAGCCCTCCCTATCGAGGAAAGCTATAAGGCGGCCATCATGGAACGCCTGGACCATGTGATGGTGGCGGTCGTTCAGGGTACCATGCTCACCGCGTTGGCACAGGGGTTCGCGGCTGGCCTCACCTATGGGGCGCTGGGCGTCCCGTTTGCCGTTTTTCTGGGAGCTCTGAGCGCACTCTTTTCTCTTCTCCCGTTCGGAGGCACGGCATTCGTCTGGGGTCCGGTCGCCGTCTATCTTTTTTGGACCGCGCCGGTATGGAAAGGGATCGTCATGATCGGCATAGGAATCGGATTGGTCGGACTCATGGATAATATTCTGCAACCTCTTCTGGTCGGCTCCAAAGCGGACCTGCCGGTCCTGTTTCTCTTCTTCGCTTCCTTAGGCGGCCTCGCCTACTTCGGATTCATCGGATTATTTCTGGGTCCAATTCTGCTTGGGATCGCCCTGGCGGTTTTCCAAATTTACCGTGAAAATTATCAGGAGCAGGCAGGTCTTTTAATAAAAGCAGGATCGGGACACCCACAAGAGCCGGAGAACCCAACAATTAAATAGGAGGGATGAGGTATGAGTATCATCGGTTGGATCGTCTTTGGATTAATTGTGGGAGTAGTTGGAAAAATCTTAATGCCCGGGAAAGACCCTGGAGGGTTTTTTGCCACTGTTGCTATCGGTATCATTGGGGCGCTTTTTGGTGGGATGCTCGGCCGAATGGTCGG
>DOFS01000595.1 GCA_003523945.1 Nitrospiraceae bacterium
AATTTCCGTGGATGATGGGTCACAACCAATTCGGTAATTCTCGCTCCCGACAAAGTTGACATAGCGGGAATAAATCGATGGAGTTCAGAATATAACGCTACGCGTTTTATAATTGCCGCCCGGTAGGCCTTCAGGGAACACCCGTTATCATGAATCGCCACTTTGGTGATCTTGCCGATAAGCCAGTTTGCAATCAGTGAAGGGAACCGGCGGGATAAAAATTTATCCTTCCTTTCCTTTCTCCATCCACATACCACATCATAGCCTTCTTCTATTTTTGCCAACAGTCGCGGGATATCACTCGGATCATTTTGTAAATCCCCATCCATGCTGATAATGACTCGTCCTCGAGCCGCCCTGAACCCGGCTGCCATCGCTGCTGTTTGCCCGAAATTCCTTCGAAATCGAATCACAGTGACTTCAGGGTTCTGGCTATGAAGTTCTTCGAGTAATTCAAATGTCCGATCTTGACTCCCATCATCGGCAAAGACGATTTCATACGATTCCCCATTTTTCTCACATGCTGTTCGAATCGCCTCATAAAGAGGGCGGACACATTCCTCCTCATTGTAAATGGGAACAACAATAGAAAGGACTGGTCGCATAATCAAAAACCTCGATTCAAGAAACGCCAAACAGAAGTCTGTACGGTCAGAAAAATTATCCCTTCTGAACTCTTTTCCGGTTCATGTGTGCTGCCTCGAGCATTCCCAACACACAAGCGTATCCCTTTGTCACTCTCCTATAAGGAACCCCCTATCGTTGCATCATAGAATCCCTGGCGGTGGAGGCATGGCTTCCCTGCGACCCATGGTAGTCGTAAAGAGCAAGGAATCCTGAGCTATGGCGACCAGGACACAAAAGGAAAAACATTCATTATGTTTTTCGAGAAAATTCTAAAAATGAATATGTGTGTATATTTCGGGTCCTGGAAGACCAAACTAAAGGGCCGCCGGCGAGCCTGTAAAGAAGTGGTTATAGGATAGGTAGGCAACATGGAGATCGAACATTATCTTTCCTTTAAAAAGGCCTTACAATAAGATGGAGTTGCCAATTTGGTGAGGTGTTTGACAAAAGAGAAAAATACACAGCGCCCCAGTTCCCAATGGGTGTTCTCACAACACCCAAGTTTCACTGCAAAATTTCTTAAGATAAAGGGAAGGATAAAAATAGGGAAAACAATCGTGGAGATCGTGCTAGGTGGCCAGCAGGAATTCGGATGGGTCTTCGAAAGTTTCTTTCTGCAGGATTGGAAGGGCCATGCGGTGGTCGACCGGAAACAGCCGCTAACGGAAGCCAGAGTTTTTGATGGGGATCGTACCGGTGAACGTTCTAATGCCAAACGTCCGCAGTGGCCAAAATGTGCGCAAGACCTGTAGCTGGAGATCTGCGTAGTCCTCGCATTTCATTTTAATAGGTCAATGCAGCCCCCTTACGGAGGTCACATCGGAGCACTGGCATGTTCGCATTCCCACCATCGGGCTGTTGAATTTGGTTTCTAACCGGTTCACTAGAGAAATCGTAGCGTTTCTAACAGATTCATCGCGTGTAACTGCTCCTGCTTGCTCATCTACCGAGGGCCGGTGAGACGAAACCACAAACCTATTGCAACTGTGATCTGCTCAACCAACAGGAGAGCTACACATGTAAATACACTCAAGGAAGAGGCGTTACATTCAAATTTTGAGGAGGTTCCGGAGGTACATTATCCACATTGGTGATCGGGTGCGTACGAAGTTTTATCGTAGTTTGGTTCCATGCTGGTTCTTCGCTGTAGTACCATTTCCATTCGTTCCCATCTCGAAAGATGATATTTCTCTCAACTCCGTTTGACTGTATGACCCGCTCATTTTGAATATTCCTCATGTCATTGAGGTGAGTAGTAGCAAAATACAAGTTATCATTACTGCTACCAGGATGATCACCACCAAGGGGAACGTAGATTAATGTAATGGTGTTGTTATCATCATGCAAATACGCGTCAACGCCGGACCAGCCCCAATTCAGTGCTGGTACTCCCCCCAATTCGTTGAGACTTAATGGATTTTGGCCCCGTGATACAGACTTATCCATGCCACCTTCTGCCCTCGTGACATACATGCCGAAAATAGTGCCATCCTGCACCCAACCAGAGGCATAAACTTCATGTCCGCTTGTGAAGTATGTGCCACCGACCGCCCCTTCCACTGTCCAGCTTTTCCCGTCAACCGAGGTACCCAAAAAGATCCGAGCATCAACACTAACATTACATCCACAATTTCCACCTCCACCAAAGTTACACGTTTGAGAGCCACCGGGTGACTCGACCCCGAAGTATCCGTAAAACTTCCCCTTGGAAGAAACATACTGGATATAGGCGGTTCGTATACCTTCTTCATGTGAACTGACCGGTACAAAATCATGGGGTTTTAATAATGGATTTCCGGAATATTTAGTAAAGTTAATCCCATCAACACTGGTTGCGAGACCAAGAGATTGGTGGTTTACGTCTCCATCGAAATCCCAACACCCATCAAATCCTGCGAGATAATGCAAATAATAGATACCGCCCACTTTGGAAATACCACTGACAGCAATCCCAGGCTTTTTTTCCCAAGCAATGCCAGTATCGTTTTGGAGAACAACACCTTTTTCGGTCCATTCAGAAAGATTTTCCGGAATCGTATCAAGAGCATATACCTGCCCTATCATTGCTAGAGCTATGAACCCAACGAGTAAAATTCGCATGGCCAACATATTCGTACCTCCCTTTATTTCAAAATCGGCCTTGTGCCGGATCTGCTTTCGTTCCATTTTCATTTAGCCCCATCCATTTCAATAATCCTATAACGAGAAATTGGAGTAACTCTCAATTCATTTCGAACAAAGCAAAATATAGACCATCAAAATGGTATCGCACTTGACAGGATTCAAATGACATTTACATTGGCCCAGTAACCCCTTTATCTCCCTCGGGGAAATGAGCTAAACCTTAAATCCGAAAGGATAAAGGCATGAGATAGGTTAAAGTCATTGGCCATTGAAAGAATTGCATTTCCGCATATCTAAGGCAGATTAATATCCAAATCACAAATTACGGACCCATCCAAAAACGAGAGAAAAATGCATGATTCTTCATTCATCAATAATACGTATACACAAAAAACCATTCTCCACAGAAACTTCCTGGTTGACCAA
>DOFS01000205.1:0-933 GCA_003523945.1 Nitrospiraceae bacterium
GGAAGAACATCACAGTCATTCGAAAACGAGAAAGCTACGAGGACCTCATTCGGGGCGAAACCATTTCAGAGGCTTTCTCGAATTGATTTTTCGATTTAAAGTCTTGTGTTGATTCGCCAGGGCGTTCGCCGTTTTGTCGTTACAAACACAAAAACTCCCTACACCAAAAGATTGAGGTCAGAATTATGTTCAGCGGTTCGTTAGTCGCTATTGTCACCCCATTCTCAAAGGGAAAGTTTGATGAAAAGGCCATGGCCGATCTCATCGAATCCCAAATTTCTTCTGGGACCCATGGCATTGTTCCTTGTGGGACGACAGGCGAATCAGCCACCTTGACCCCGGAAGAGCATGAACGGGTCGTTTCATTCACTGTCGAAGTGGTGAATAAGCGGGTTCCTGTCATTGCCGGAACAGGCTCAAACTCAACCGATGAAGCCATTACTTTTACGAAACATGCCAAAGCCGTGGGTGCCGATGGGGCTTTGCTCATCACGCCGTATTACAATAAGCCCACACAGGAAGGGCTTTTTCGTCATTTTTCCGCCATCGCCAAAGCCGTCGACTTACCCCAGATTCTTTACAATATTCCAGGGCGGACCAGCATCAACATGTTGCCGACCACAGTGAGCCGCCTGTCGGAGATTCAGACTATTATTGGCATCAAGGAAGGCAGTGGATCTCTTCAACAGGTGTCCGAAATAATACAACAATCCCGACCTGGCTTCCTTGTGCTCTCAGGCGATGATCCCTTGACACTCCCTATGATCGCCCTCGGCGGGAAAGGCGTGATCACCGTCACCGCAAACGTCGCCCCGACCGATATGGCAAACATGGTGAACGCCGCACTAAAAGGTGACTACGAAACAGCCAGACTCCTTCACTACAAACTCTCTCCCTTATTCGGAGCATTGTTTTTGGAGACTAATCCCATTC
>DOFS01000205.1:1038-3096 GCA_003523945.1 Nitrospiraceae bacterium
CCATTCCCGTGAAAGCGGCTCTGGCCATGATGGGAAAAATGTCAGAAGAAGTCCGACTGCCGCTTACCCCACTTGCTGCGGAATTTCGACCAGCACTCCAAGAAGCCTTGCAACAAGCCGGAGTGCTCTGAGGAAAGAGAACACATGATTCGAACAATCATTACCGGCGCGGCCGGTCGAATGGGCATGCGATTAGTCGCGTTAACTCAGGACACCCCTGGGCTACAGCTTTCAGGTGCAGTCGAAGTAAAAGGGCATCCCGCTATTGGAAAAGACGCTGGCGAAGTCGCCCAAATCGGGCAAGTGAACATTCCAATCACCGACGATCTCCACGCCTGCCTCTCAGAAGGTGATGTGGTGGTCGACTTCACGGCTCCTTCCTCCTGTCTGGCCAACCTCGAGCATGCCGTCAAATCTACCAAGGCCATGGTCATTGGAACTACGGGATTCACTGATCAAGAATTGGCCCAACTTAAAACATTCGCTCTCAAAATCCCCTGTGTGTTTTCCCCAAACATGAGCGTAGGAATCAATGTGCTCCTCAGCACCGTGGGGAAAATCGCCAGATCTCTAGGTGAGCAGTACAACATCGAAGTAATCGAAGCCCATCACAATAAGAAAAAGGACGCCCCCAGCGGAACTGCCCTAAAACTGGCTGAGGCTTTGGCAGAAGGCATGGAATGGGATTTACAAGAAGTGGGCGTCTATACACGACATGGTATGACCGGCGAACGGAAGACTCGTGAAATCGGTATGCAAACCATCCGCGCAGGAGATATTGTTGGCGATCACACCATTTTATTGGGGGGGCCAGGAGAACGCATTGAAATAACCCACCGGGCCCATACTCGCGATACCTTTGCTCAGGGCGCGCTCCGGGCAGCTGAATGGGTAGCCCAAAAACCACCTGGCCTCTATTCCATGGCCGACGTCTTAGGCTTATCCTAAAACAACTTCCCGAATTTATCCGCCCTGTCCGCCCGAAAGATGACAGCCGACAAAAATTTCAATGACGCCCAATTTAAAGCTATACTTCCTCAACAACAATTGTGTTAGACCTATCCTCCCAAATGCCTCCAAGCCATTCGATCGGGCACCTTCTAACCCTGGCCTAAAAGACTACCCTCATCCTGTGGATTCACGATTCTTTCATTGACAAAGCCGAAGAGCGCGTGGTCTTATCGAAACAGGCAAGAGGACCACATTCACTCATCAACACTTCGCTTTGAATCTCACCGGACGAGGTAAGGGGATTAGCGAAAATATATCAGGTTTATGTAACAAGGAGACTGGCTATAATGGATATTTTTGGAAAGATTCCTCTCGTGGAGATTCCGGTTCATGTGACCCCGGATCAGAAAAAATGGCTGGATAGAATGGTGGAAGAAGGGAAAATTGCCATTCCTCCAGGTGGAACACTGGAAAAAGGGTCAGTTATTTCTATGTTTCTCAGGATGCTCATCCACAATGCCATGGAAGAGCAGATGCGCCAAGCCGCCATCGACGCCGAAGACGAAGAAGACGATGATGAATAGCGAGCTAATAAAGGCCCCTTTTAGGAACTTTCTATTGCCAACACATCTAGTTCCTTATATTGATTGTCAAAATGTTTCAATTGTTTATCAATATTGAATTTGAAAATTCATTCATCCATAACACTCCATAAATTAGTCCTCTACTTCCTGCTAATTTCGATATTTTATCCAAAGGCTTTATTGGAAAATTCCGCTAAATTCGAGCAGATTTTATGGCCCGATTTTTAGGCCAGTTTGGCACAGACGGATTTGACTTCCGTATAGAGATTCAAGGCCTCGTGTCCCATTTCCCGCCCCCAGCCTGATTGCTTGTATCCGCCAAACGGGAGGGACGCATCGAAAACGTTATGACAATTAATCCAAACCGTTCCAGCCCGTAATTGCGCGGCAATGCGATGCCCCTTACTCAAATCTTTTGTCCACACCGCTGCCGCCAACCCATAGATATTATCATTAGCCTTGGCGATCACATCTTCGACATCAGTAAAGGGTTCAGCACACACCACAGGGCCAAAAATTTCTT
>DOFS01000205.1:3210-4437 GCA_003523945.1 Nitrospiraceae bacterium
TGAATAACCTTCATGGTTGAGTTGGTATTGACCAGGACGGTCGGTTCAACGAAATAACCTTTGTCTCCAGACCGCTTCCCACCCGCAACCGCTTGAGCGCCTTCGGCAAATCCCGACTCCAAATACCCCAGGACACGATGTTGTTGTTCATCAGAGACTAACGGCCCCATTTGAGTGGTGGGATCTAGCCCCGGTCCTACCTTTATTTGCTTGGCTTGATCGGCAACCCCTGACACCACCTTATCAAAAATGTTCTTTTCCACATACAGCCGTGAGCCCGCAGCACAACATTGGCCATGATTAAAGAAAATCGCACTCGCTACTCCGGGTATTCCCGTTTCCAGATCTGCATCCGGCAAGACGACACTTGGTGATTTGCCACCAAGTTCCAATGTGACTTTTTTAAGATTCCCTGTTGCAGCATTCACAATAAGTTTGCCAACTTCGGTCGATCCAGTAAATGCAATTTTATCTACATCAGGATGCGCAGCTAAGGCCGCACCTGCGGTTTCCCCATAGCCGGGAACAATGTTCACGACTCCTTCTGGAAATCCTGCCTCGATGAACAACTCTCCCAACCGCAATGCCGACAAGGGAGTTTGTTCAGCCGGCTTCATCACTATAGTACAGCCCACGGCCAAAGCCGGGCCAAGTTTCCATGCCGCCATTAACAGAGGAAAATTCCAGGGAATAATTTGCCCGACAACTCCAACCGGCTCACGAAGGGTATAGGCCAGGAATTGAGACCCAGGCATATAGGGAACCGAAATGGGAATGGAATTGCCCTCAATTTTTGTGGACCATCCCGCCATGTATCTAAACAAATCAACAGCCAATGGAACGTCTGCTACCCGCGCAATGGTTAACGGCTTACCGTTATCCAGAGACTCCAACTGAGCAAATTCTTCCAGATTCGACTCCAGAAGGTCCGCCAACCGCCACAGGAGTTTGCCGCGGTCAGAAGGCGTCATCTTTCGCCATGGGCCTTGTTCAAAGGCCTTTCTGGCAGCTTTCACGGCCAGAGCAATATCAGCCTTGTCGCCTTCCGCCACCTCCGCCATTACTTCACCCGTTGCAGGATTATACGTGGAAAATGTTTTTCCTGACTGTGCATTAACCCACTGACCATTAATCAGCATTTTTCGGGGATGGGACACAAAAGATTGGATAGCCGGATGAAGCGGTTCGGTTGAAGTCGCCATACTCATTTGGGTACCTCCTTTATTT
>DOFS01000557.1 GCA_003523945.1 Nitrospiraceae bacterium
GATTCAATGTGCAGGTCATAGTCTTCTCTCGGACGCAGACGCAAGTGATGCGGTCCGAGTGTCACAGCACCCGAGAAATTATAATACGTCCGATGAAGAATTTTATAGCGCTGCATCTTTTTTCCTAATTCTGCGATTTCAACTGTATTAAAGGATTTGTAAAACCTTCTGATTGAAGGTTCCCGGTTTTTCGAAACTTTAAGTCCCTTTCCCTGCTACAAGTTTTTTGTCCATAGGTCCCGTAACTGATCCTTGACATTCTTTCTGGATTACAATCAGATAACTCTTGTTTTATTTAGAACAGGCGTTTCATGACTGTCTCGTCTAAAGACTGATTGAGCGCATTTGCGGCAGCCTGAAGCAAAATTTTCAGGGTTCCGTTTCCATCTTCAACTTCCTTCACAGAATGAAGCAGAATGGGAACAGATGTACGCGGAGCGGTGAACTGGAAGTGATTTTCCGCCTGCATGCGCCAGTAAGAAGCAAAGTGCCGCGCGACATGGAGGTTAAAGAGCTCTTGTCGGGAGAAGCTGGCATCGCAGAGGAACGCCGAAGTGAGGAGCGCCTGCAATTTCAGAGCTTTAGTGGCAACCGGTATGTTTGATAGTAGCTTCGCGGCTGCTCCACACCGTACCGTAGCTGCATTGGTTGTATTAATAACGGTTGGCTCAAGAATATGAGTTGGACGTGAGGCTCCCTCAATAACCAACTGAATTGCGCTTGTTAGGGGAGCGTCGTCTCCGAGTTTTTCTCTGCTTTCTTCTAGCCATTTTTCAAGGTGGGCCATTAGGTTAGAACCACTGACAATAATTCCTGCAACCAACAGACCAAACCAGCGCTCAGGTGCGATCACGAGATTAGTTGCTGGTCCATCGTCTAGCTCCAGAATGGTTGGGCTCTCTCCTCTGGTGGATAGGTCAGCCCATGCTGTCTCAAAATATACTAATGCCCGAATGAACCCAGTTCCTGAGCCATTGGCATACGATAATGCCAGGAGTGCCTCTGATGCACACCATCGGATATGAATATACCTTGAAGTTTTCAAGGCCTCGAGTTCATGGCCTATAGAGGATGGACCTACTCCTAATGTCGTTGCAAGGAGTAACACTTGGGCTTTGGTCTTTTCACAACGGGCAGCTTGCCCAGGCGCAACTTTAGAAACCTTTAAAATAGGAGAGCTTATGTCTCCGGGTTGAATTCGTGGCTCGGCCTCATCCTGTTTCCAATAGGCTCTCTTTATGGCTCCGCAAACATCAACGGTTGCCCGAAGTACGGCTTCCCAATAAGGATTACCTTCCGCTGCTGCTTCGGAAGGTAAGGCTAGAATTGCCTCGGCCAATAATCCTGCGGCAGTAGCTTGGTTGCCTGCGAGAGATAGGACGAATGCTGCATCCACTCGCAAGCTAAACTTAAGGAGATCGAAAACACCGGGGGGTAGGGAATCGGCTGTTAAAGTAAAGATTCGTTCTGCTTGACTCCACTGTTTAAGCCGGGCGGCGCAAACACCCGCGCGTCGATGTGCGAAAGGATCTAGTGAGGCCTTGCTAACTGGGTCTGATGTCATCTGGCTCCAGATACTAAGAACTGTTTCATCGTCATGCCTATGAAAAAGGACATTGGCGCGCTGCTCGAGGAGCACAACCGAAGGCCCAAAGGCTGCTTCAGCCTGTTCCAGCGCAGTCAAAGCGTCCTCAGGCCGTCCGAGATACTCGGTGAGAATAATCGCTTTTGCCTTAGCGGCTTCCCTGCCAAGCCGAGGGGCAACTCGTTGTTTGGCATACTCGATTATTCGCTCAAAGAGGGCCAGCCAAGGCTCCCATTCCTGTGTTTCCTCATGCTTCGCAGCCCATGCACCCTGTACAAATGCCCCAAGGTCCTGCACTATTGGCCATTCAACGGTCGCTTCAAATTGTTGTCGCAGATCCTCTGTTGCCGTGTTGTCTAACCACTGCAATAGGTAGTCGAGGCTTTTCATGTCACGAATACTTTGAGTAGCTAAGAGAAACATTCTTTGGGCAAGTGTTGAATTTGTAGGCAAAACATCTGTCTCAATGGTTTCCGAGAATATTCGTCCAATTTTCGCTTCCTGCTGTTCGAGCAGTTTTCTCGGCACTTTCGGAAGATTAGTGATTGCTTTTAGGCGAGGATTAAGTGGAATTTTGCGGTTTTCTGAAAAGCCGATCGAGAATATCATGTTTACCAACATGAGGGATTTTCCTTCGGGGGACGGGATTTTCTCGACGTCCTCGACCCAACGAGCGCAAATATTTTGCAGGTAATCTGAGTCCAGCGTTAAAGCTACCTGAAATTGCAGACTTCGAAGAATCGCCGCTGTAATTGCATCGTCTGCGATGGCCTGTCCACTATTGAGTGCCACCAGGGAGAGCCATAGGAGATGCCGCTTGACCTCGCGTTTTGCTACATGGTCTTCGATTAATTGTAATTTTAACGCTGTGAGAGCAAGCCGCTTGGGCTCCCCTCCCAGGTATGCGTGGAAGAGAAGTGCGGCTGCCTCAGATGGGTTTAGGGGTTGTTTGGCTTTAATAGCATCGTGCAAACGAATATGAGCCTTTTTGCGTTTCTCTGGTGACCACACTTCAGTGGCAACTCCTTGAAGAAGTGCCGTTGTGCGAAAAGAGGTACCCTCTATCCTTTCAACCCATTTCCCAATGAGCTTGTCTAACACATCGCCAGCGTTTGTCAGACCCTCAACGGTTTCGGCCAATCGAATCGCAACTTCTCGATGCATCGGCACGGAGGATTCCGATAACAAATAGACGAACTCCGCAGTTGGATTAGGCACTGTTTCACTGAGTAGCTGCCGAGCCATCTGACGTGCTGTGGTCAAAGCAGACGACTGTGTGGTCAAGTCAATCATTGTAGGGTTGGGCCAACCACGAGCAGCGAGTTCAGCAATTCGAACCTGGATGAGTTTTGGATGACCCTTCGTCCACATTGTTACGAATTTCCCCCAGGTTTCGGAAAGCTTTTCCGGGCACCCATGCTCCTGGCACAAGGCCTCAGTTTCCGCGATGGTCAACTCAGGCACATCTAGAAGTTCGATGTTCTGGAAGTCATGAACAACGGCCGAATCGTTAGAGGCACCTTGTGCTGTGAGAAGGACACCGCGCCCTGTTGTGTTGGCTCTGGCCAACACCAAGCCAAGCGAGTCTTTGTATCCATGATGCGCCTTGGGACTGACATCTAGATCATCAATTATGATCAGATTCGGGCAATCTCTACTTTCGATTTGACGTGCGAGTGCAAGGAATAGGTTATCCACCTCACTCGGTATTCGCTCGGTTATGTTGATCCACCATGCCTCGGGGCATAGCGATGAAGCGACAAGCTGGGCAAGTGTCGTTTTTCCTTTGTAGACTGATCCGGTTAATAGGATGACTCGACGTTGCTTAACCAACTCCTCCAGATGCCGCGTGAGCGCCGGTCTTTGGAGGAGTGGGTCCGGGGGCGTTGGTGACTTCAGAAGTAACATTTCAAGTAATTTCAAACCGGGAGGTGCATTTACTATAAGATCAACCAATTGATCAACTGGCACTGATAGGTTCAATGTTGTTGCTGCTTCGAATTGTCGTAACAATTCGCCGTGAGTCAAGCACCTGTTGGAGGTGATGGTTTCCTGCACTACTTCCCAGAAACGAGACTCCAGATATTTTCGAACATTTGTAATGAGAGTCATAGGGCGACGCTGACGTTCAAGGTGTGCAGCGATACGGTCATCGACACTTCGTTTGACAAGCTCAAGCTCGGGTTGGTTTGTGAGCCAGTGAAATCGCAGGATGAGACGCTCTTGGACAACATCAGGTGTTTCAGATTCCAGAAATACCCGTAAGGCGCTCTGGGCCTTTAACTTAGTTGAGAGAAATGAAATGATTTTCTTGGCTATCTCTAAGTTTGTCTGGGCTATCCGCCAAGCTTTGATGCCCGGGAGCCCATCGAAATTTGCGTCTTGCTCCATGGCAATAGAGCTGGTGGTCAGGTAGTGAAAATCAATCTGTCGTGAAGGATCCTTGCAGGATAGGGTCCAGAAGTTCTCCAGTGCCTCGTGAGCCTTCGCAGTGCCTAACGAAATAGAAACTGCATTCTTTTTAACTTGCACAGTAATCGCGCTGTCAGATTTTACAATATCGAAGTCTTCTGCTCCTTCCAAATAGATTACTTCGTCGGCATTTTTTAGTCTTAGCCAGGCGTCAATTGAACACCAAGCCTGATAGACAGTCCCTTGAATTGATGGAACGGCTTGTCGCCTGGGGTCACCTGGTAAAGGCGATGGAAGGTCAGCTGTGAGTCCGACTACCTCGTCAATTCTAATTGGTTGAACAGCTGGGGGATCGAGTTCGGTCATTATTTTCCGCTCTGCTTCGAAAGCTGTTGTCTAGCTGGGCAATGCAATTCTTAGGTTATTGCCTTACCCAGGCTTTTGTTTCTGACTTCAGAATTCTCGGGATATTCCCCTAGCAGGAATTGGAGTGCAGTAGGAATTGTGGGCTTCGCGTAGGCGAAGCCCACCACTTCCATTTTAGAAAGCGTCTCGCCTATTTCTTCTTATCTTTTTTCTTCTGTTGATCGACTTTCTGCTTTTGAGCTTTGTCCTTGTCTTTTTTTCCGCCTTTGTCTCCCATGATGTACCTCCTTTCTTTTTAAGATTGACCATCGTTCTGTGAAGGGTACGCCAAACTATTCTGATTCTATGACTGCCTGTTTTCGTAATCCTCAGGATCAGCGATTTAGCTTACCATGATCCAGCGATAATAGAACCGTTTAGATCCCTTGATAATCCATTGATTGGCTTGCCGTTTTTTAGACCATCCGCTGGTTGAATGAACGCCCAATCAAGTCCGCCGAATAAGGCGATGCCGGCGGTGTTGCGGAGATTGGTGAAACAACCTCAGGTCATTTCACTTCTTCTTTGTCTTGGAGGTTTTTATGTCACCACTCCATTCTCCCTCCATGCCTTTCCTCATTTTTTCATGGTGGCGCACCCTAATTTTGAGCGCAGCGGAAACCAAGACCCCCATCCGTGTGGGTTGGTGAAGCAGAAGAGCGCATTGCCGCTCTCAGGTATTCGTCTGTTGCGTTCCATGCTCCACCTCGTATAACTTTTGAGGAACCTGCGACGGTCTCATTCGCATCCCGATCTGGATTCCGCAATTCATCCCAGGTATCTGCCGTCCACTCACTCACATTTCCGGCAAAGTCGTACCCTCCATAGGGACTTTTATCCTTTTCGAAAGTTCCGACTGGAGATAGTTTTGATAGTTCAAAGTCCCCAAATGTTGCAAAATTCGTGAATTGACTCTGCGGTGGGTCATTGCCCCATGGAAAAATGCGCCCGTCTGCTCCTCGCGCACTTTTCTCCCATTCATCTTCGGTCGGTAATCTCTTCTTAGCCCAATGGCAGTAGGCTTTGGCCTCCGGCCATGTCACGCCGACAACAGGGCGATTGGCATCCCGGGAAATATTGATGTCATCCCAATATTCGGGGGCTTTCCGACCGGTGACTTGTAGAAATTTCTCATACCGTTCAATGGTGACTTCATATTTGTCGATGAAGAAGTCTTCGACATAGACGGTATATCGAATCCCTTCGGAAATGTTCTCGGTTCCTGAACGTGATTCCAGGTTCGTTTCAAATTGCCCTGCAGGGATCCGAACCATCGGCGCACCGTCTGCACCTGAGATCTCTCGTGATAACGAGTCCTTTCCCGATGGTTCCACGTGCCATCCTTTCAACGCGATGGCCAAGACCGGTGTGGGGGCTGCATACCCCAGACGTCCCTGAGCATCTGTCACCACTCCGATCACTTTGCCATCAAGTAGAAGGGGACCGCCCGAATGGCCTTCCTCCACTAACGACTGAAACATCAGGTGGGGGCCTTTTCTCCCGCTGATACTTCCAGTCGAGACTGTCCAGGGAGCGAGATTTGGCGGAAATCCGATGAAGGTAATGGTTTCTCCCCCGGATACTTGGGTGGTCTGATCGAGCGGAAGCGCTGCCAGTCCGTCAGGAATGCTATCTGAAAC
>DOFS01000559.1:0-3069 GCA_003523945.1 Nitrospiraceae bacterium
TTTAAACGTCCGTCTGAATTGGAAGAAACGAAGGAGCGCTTTTGTTTCATAAGGATCGGAGGCACTCGTTTACTCACACTTTGTGACCCAGACTCCCACATGAAGAGTCGATCCTGGGGGGCCAACGAACGATCCTTCGATGGGCGGTACGGATTCGGGCAATCTTGCGACGGCCACGGCAATATGATCGGTTCCCGCCATGGTTCCACCGGTGGGATCAAACCCCTTCCACCCAGCCCCTGGCAGGTAGACTTCGGCCCAGGCATGGGTGGCGCCATAATCGGTTGCTGATGGAGGGGCGTGGAGATAGCCGCTCACAAAGCGCGCGGCGAGACCTAAGCACCGCGCCGCTTCCATAAAGAGCAAGGCAAAGTCACGGCATGAGCCGGTGCCGTATTCCAGTGTTTGCCCCACTGTTTGCACGCCAGGTTCTTCCCGCACGCGATAGGTCAGAGTTTGGTTAATGTGGGTGCCAAGCCGCTGCAAGAGTGAGTAGGTTTGAATCGGTTCTTCCGGTTTCCAAAAATTCGCTATCCATTCGGTCAGTTGAGTTTTGGTGTTCGGCTCAGGAAAAGCCATGTAAGGTAACAGCATGATCCGGTCATCGGGTTGATAGGTAAACGGGTACGCGACAGCGTAGTCGGCGACGAGAAAGTCGAGTGGAGCCTCATTGAATTGCTGGATGATGACGTCGCTCTCAATGACAAGCTGGTTGGCGGGCACATCGAAGGTGGCAGTGGACACCGAATTGCCTTCTACATCCCGATGCCACAGCAGGGTCGCCGGTGGTGTGAGCTTCAGATTTAACGACTCAATGTGCAGGTCATAGTCTTCTCTCGGACGCAGGCGTAGGCGATGGGGACCAAGTGTCACCGCACCCGAAAAATTATAATACGTCCGATGAAGAATCTTATAGCGCTGCATCTCGTGTCCTATTCTGGAATTGCAATCAATGACCTTAAATTTTTTTATTAAGTTCCCTTGGTAGGTACGAAAACGACTTGGCCACCCACGTTTTCGTTATAGACGATCATAAGCTTTCCTTTAAGGGCGCCCAGATCAATTTGCGCTTCCGCTGCATCCGTAATCACATCGCCGGCTAGACTGTTCTCGTAGGCGACCAGATTGAAAGGAATGATCTCTTCGGTCACTTCCTAATTAACCACAGCCAAAGCCTTTATGACCTTATGTGTATTTCCGGTTGTGTCGTTTCGGAGCAATAGGTCAAGAGAATTGAACACAAACTTCTTTGTTCCGTGGCCTATAGTGAACTCTGTCTCTGGGATTTTCTTAAACTCTTGGTAAGCTGCGGCAGCCAGATTCTCAAATGGAATTTGAACGCCATCTCGTGAGAGAATCGTGAACACAACAGGCTTTGGAACAAGGTCTTTGTCCAGAAAGAAAGTCCAATTTGTATGAATCACCTTCTTTTGGTGAATCCGAATCCCAGTACCAAGGAGCCAATTGAATGAATTCACCTCCGAGAGTCGCAGACATTTGATTCCTCTATTTAGGGACTTGGCTAAAGCCGTTCTGGAGAAGCCTTTCGGCGAGACAATAATTCCTTGGTTAATGCCAGTGTCTTGGCATTTACTCCAAAATGATTCAACGTCATTTACTGTAACTTTTCGCGATCGGTCTCGGCACTCAATGGCGATAATAGACTCGTGATGGCTCCCGCCTAATGTGATTACAACGTCGTGTTCGCGAGGTTCACCGGTGATTCGATCGGGTAAGAATTTTGGGGATTCGACTGTGACTTTGTCATTTCTAGCGAGGACCCGCTCAATTGATGCCACTAGGGTCTCCAGTGACTTTCCTGGTTTCATTTTTGGCATAGGATTCCCTTGTGGCACTTAAATCTCATATTGAATAGGGGGAAGGCAGGCTTAGAGCGGAGGGATATCTGGAAATAGCTGATTCCCAATCTGGCGCTTCGCGCATGGCCTTAAAATTCTCATGATATTTTCTTTAGCAGGAAATTCGAAAAGATCAGAAATTGTGGGCTTCGCGTAGGCGAAGCCCACCACTTCCATTGACGAAAGTGCCTCCGCTATTTCTTTTTGTCCTTTTTTTTCTGTTGGTCGGCTTTTTGTTTTTGAGCTTTGTCTTTGTCCTTTTTCCCGCCTTTGTCTCCCATGGTGTACCTCCTTTCTCTTTAAGATTGACCGTCTTTCCGTGAAGGGTGCGCTGAACTGTTTCGATTCTGGGACTGCCTATTTTCGGTATCTTCAGGATCAGCGATTTAGCTTACCATGATCCAGCGCAAATAGAACTGTTCAGCCTCGTCAAGATCAATCTTCTGACCTTGCGATGTTGAGCCCATATTCTGGTTGAATGAAGATCCAGCACAGTCCACCGAGAAGGGCAATTCCGGCGGCGATGCCGAGGGAGACCGACCAGCCGAAAGTGTCCGCCAGCCATGGCGTCAATGTTGGCGAGAGAGTCCCACCCAGGTTGGCGCCCGTGTTCATGAGGCCGGAGAGCGTGCCGGCATAGGGTTTGGATAAGTCCGTGGTNNGCGATGCCGGCGGCGATGCCGAGGGAGACCGACCAGCCGAAGGTTTCGGCCAGCCACGGGGTGAGTGTGGGCGAGAGAGTCCCACCCAGGTTGGCGCCCGTGTTCATGAGGCCCGAGAGCGTGCCGGCATAGGGTTTGGATAAGTCCGTGGTTGAAGACCAGAACGGGCCGACGGTGAAGTAGAGCCAACCGGCACCGAGCGAGAGAAATCCAATTGCGACATAAGGTGCTTCGATATTGGCGCCGATGATGATGGAGAGGGCAGCCAGGAACATCCCTGCTCCCCCTACGCTCGCGCGTCCTCGATTGACTCCGTATTTTTCTGTGAGACGATCCGTGACCCATCCTCCTAACGGGCAGAAGATGGCCATGGCGATGAACGGTGCCGAAGCGAAGAAGGCGCCTTGGAGGACCGCAAAGCCCCTCACGTTAACAAGGTAGAGATAGAACCAGGACATATAGACATAGGCGACATAGCCGAGGCAGGTGTAACTGAGCGTGAGCCACCAGACCGTGGGTGTGGTGAGGATGGCTTTCCAGGGAACGGT
>DOFS01000559.1:3254-5174 GCA_003523945.1 Nitrospiraceae bacterium
TTTCTTCCTCCCGTTCCCGATGCCGTTACTTTTCCCCTGTGAAACCGTAGACCCCGTTTTACCTGTTTCGAAATCGGTGAAGACATTATGGACCATTCCCCAGGCTTTCCCGGATCGTCCTTCTAATGGAGTGGGAAGGTCCGGTAAGGATTCCCATCCCTCGATGAGTTGCGCTTCTGCATCGTTGACATGTGCATGTTGCCGGGGATGATCGGTCGCGTACCAGTACCACAAAAGCGCGATGCCAATGCCCAATCCGCCTGCGACATAGAAGGCCGTTTGCCAGCCATAATTGACCATGATCCAGGCGGTGATAGGTGGCGTAAGGGCCGAGCCCACGCCGATCCCTCCGATGGTGATGCCAATGCCTAAGCCCCGTTCATTCGGAGGATGCCAGTTCGCGACGGCTCGATTGAAATTGGGCAGGGCGGCGGCTTCGCCGATGCCGATGAGGAATCGCACGACCATGAGCGAACCCATGATCCCGATCAGGTTGGCCAGTGGAAGTGTGGGCGCGACGGCCGTGAGAGCCGTGAAAATCGACCACCAGATGACGGCGAAGGTCAACACGCGGCGCGGTCCCCATCGATCCCCCAGCCAACCGCCGGGAATTTGAAAGAGGGCGTAGCCAAAGACAAAGGCCGAAAAGATTTGGCCCATTTGCAGGTCGGTGAGTCCGAGTGCCGGCATCATCTGGCGGGCGGCGACGGAAATATTCACCCGGTCGATGTAGGTAATGATGCTGATGAGGAGGAGCAGAAAAAGGATTCGCCAGCGGACTCGGGACGGTGTGGTGAAGTTGTGTGGCGGCATATTAGGGTGAAGGAACGCCTAGCTTAGACGGATGAAGGAAAGATTGACAAGCGATGAAAATTTTCGCCCGGGTCTTTGGCTCGTGGATCGATAGCGACTTGCAATCTTGACTTGAAAAAAGCAAGGCTGATTTGATGGAACAACGGTGTCCATCCCCCTGAACTTAGATAATGGACCGATTGGACCGTATTACTTCCGATTTTTGGGTGATGTGGTTTCTTGTGTGATAAAGGTTTTGGCGAGACGATATTCATCTTCGGGCGTGGTCACGAGACCGTCCAGTTTGGCCTTGAAGACGCGGTCGAGCACCCTGCGATACACCGGACCCTTTGAAAGGCCCATGTCTTCCAGGTCGTGGCCGGTTAAGCTGATGGCTACGTGTTGGAATTCGGTGAGATAGTCCCGAATGCGTTCCATTGCCGCATGGATGGTTGGCTTGCTTTGTGCTTTGGCCATGAGAAACAGCACGAGTTCATTCGGCCATGGCGTCAGGAGGTCGTAGATTTCTGAAGGAGCCAGGTGTTTTTTGTTGAGAGTTCGTATCAGAGTAGACTGGGCCTGGAGGAACTCTCCCACGGTTGCCGTGGTTCGTTGCGGGAATCCTAACCGTTTCCAGGTTTTGACCAGTTCGGCTTTGCCTAACGATTCGAACCAGGCCATGGCATAAAGTAGCCATCGGTCCATTCCTGGTTTGGTATTTTCCACCTCATGCCAGGCCAGAATTTTTTCTCCGGATGCAAACAGCGTAGGACCCGGTTCCTTCCATTGCAGCTTGGGATGAATGAACGGGAGGAGTTTGAACTGACTCAATCGCTGAATGCCTTTGGCCGGCTCGGGTTCTTGTAAAATATGGATGAGTTCATTTCCCATCCGTGTGCCGGAGAGCCGGTGAAACAGGTCCATGGTTTCGGCTTGTTGAATGAAATGCTGGGTTTCCTTGCTGATCTGGAAGCCGAAACGCTGTTCAAAGCGAATGGCCCGAAAGACCCGTGTGGGGTCTTCCACAAAGCTGAGGCTGTGAAGGACGCGAACAATTTTATCCTTAAGGTCCCTCCGGCCACCGAAAAAGTCCAGGAGTTCACCGGGGGTTCTGTTGAGGCGAATGGC
>DOFS01000559.1:5305-21358 GCA_003523945.1 Nitrospiraceae bacterium
ATGGTGAAATCCCGCCGGTAGAGGTCTTTTTTAATTGAACTGCGTTCCACGGTCGGCAGCGCGGTGGGATATTCGTAATATTCTGTTCGGGCCGTGGCAATGTCCAGGTGATGCATCTGTGGAATGTTGAGAGCCTTGGGGAGGGCGATCGAGACGGTGCCAAATCGCTCATGAATGGTCCATTCCGCTTTGAGCTCTTGCGCTAAGGCTTTGCCAAAACGAATGCCGTCTCCTTCGATCACCACATCCAAATCGAAGTTGGGAATATTCATAAGAAAATCCCGGACAAATCCTCCTACCAGGAAGGCCGCAACCTCCTGTGTGTCGGCGAGCTTCCTGATGGTTTGAAGCAGGGTCAGAAGGGGCGGAGGTAATCGGGTTGCCAATTGTTTCTGAAGATTTGAGGTCCGTAACGTTGTCGAGGGGACCGTTGCTGCACGGGTGACAGTCTCGCTTGGTGGCTCGCCATCGCCTACCTGGGACGGGAGCGCCTGGTGCATCGCCCGGAGCAAATCGGTCCGGCTGAATATTCCAACGACCTGTTGATGATCCAGCACGGGGACGATCCGCTGATTCCGCTCAACCATATGATGTTGGACCTCGTCAAACGGCGAGGCAGGTGTGGCCAGAAAGATATCCCTCAGCATGATGTGATCGATTGGGTGGGTGGCGAGCTTGTGATACAGGGCCTTTTGCACTGCTTCCCGTGTGGCTAACCCCATGAAGCTCCCTGTGGCATCCACCACCGGAAGGGCGTTCACTTCGTATTGTGTCATAAGGCGCTCGGTCTGTTTGATCGTGGTATTGAGTCCCACCGTTCTGACCGGAGTGGTCATGAGACGTTTGATAGGGAGCCAGGTTTTGGCTTGTTCTTGCAATAGGGCGAGGATTTTTTGTTCGACCTCTACGATGGTGAGGCCTTTAATGCTGGCGGCCGCAGCCATGGTATGTCCGCCCCCCCCAAAGGCCGCGGTAATTTGATTCATATCCATGTCGGGGTGGCGGCTTCGCCCGATGACTTGCACTTTTCCCTCCATGGCGACAGCCGCGATGATCGCATCGGCTCCATGTAATTGCGCCAGTTCCTGAACAACCGGCGCCATGTCCTGAACATAGTCCGTCCAGGTGAGAGTGGTGAGCAGAATTCGTCGGTGCCCGAGATTCAGCGTTTGTGCTGATTGCAACAACGCATGGAATAATTCCAGTTGCGGGGGCGTCCACTGACGGCTGATATATTGCCCCACCTGGTTTAAATCGGCTCCTGTTTGCACGAGGGCGGCGCCGATCTGAAAGTCCCGGGATGTAGTATTGCGGTAGACAAATTGGCCGGTTTCCTCATAGAGGGCTAGGGCGAAAAGTGTGGCCTCTTCGGGTGTCCATGTGAGCGATCTGGCCTGGAGTTCTTCGCAGAGGAGGGTGATAGTGGCCCCTACCGACTCCACTTTGCAGTAGTCTGCCCGTGGGAGAAGGGGATTCGTGGGCTCCATGGGGTGATGATCATAGATGTGTACTGAAAGGTGTTGATTTTCAAGAGCTTTTTCGAGTTGACCTAACCGGTCCTGGTGCTGGGCATCCACTAAGATCAGGCGCGTAATATTCGAGATATTTAGACTCGAGAGTGTCGTGAAGGAAAGGGGATGTTCAGCGAGAAAGGCCCGCTCCCGGGATTGGGCTCCGGCCGGGAGGACTAGTTGTGCCTCCGGATAGAGTTTTTTTGCCGCCACCATTGAGGCGAGGCCATCGAAATCTGCCTCGAGATGGGTGGTAATGATTTCCATTGGGACCCGATTCTAGCAGGGATCCTGAATGACCGGAAGTTTCTTGAAAAGGAGAAGAATTTCTTTCTTGAAAATCTTCTGTTGCTTGAGAGGGTCTCTCCATGTTAGATGGGGGCAACTCAGGAGGCGATCCATCTCAAGATGGATCATTTGTCGATCACATAATTAGGAGGGTGACACATGGCTGCCAAGGCTAAGCCCAAG
The DNA here is from genome assembly GCA_003523945.1 of Nitrospiraceae bacterium. Classification (GTDB taxonomy): domain Bacteria; phylum Nitrospirota; class Nitrospiria; order Nitrospirales; family UBA8639; genus Nitrospira_E. The sequence continues at coordinate 7,288 of DOFS01000559.1, forward strand.
TCAAAGGCCAAGCCCCAACACAAGTCTACGAAAAAGCCGACGACTCATTCGAAAGCCAAACCGAAGAAGCCTGTGAAGCCTCAACGATCACCGTCTACCAAAGCGAAGTCCAAGAATACGAAGGTCGGCTCCAAGGCTCAGGCCAAGGGAACCACCAAGGCTGGAGCCAAAGGAACTGCGAAGGCTCAAGTGAAGGGGAAATCCAAGGCCGTAGCTCAAGCTCAACCACGATCCAAAGCGACGCCGAAAAAGGTGGTGAAAGGGAAAGCGAAGACGTTGACTACATCTGACAATGTTTCAAAATCTACAACCGTGGCCAAGCGTACCAAATCTGCTCCCGGTACGAAAAAGTTGGCAAAGCCTGCGTCTTTCCAAGATGAAAAAGCCACGAAAACCTCAGCGGGGAAACCGGCCCCGTCTGAAGGCAAGAAGAGCCCTGGAAGGCCCAAAAAAGAACCGGCGGTCTCCAAAGGCCTTAACGACAAAAAGAGAACGAGCCCTTCCCTTGTTGAGGTCGATGTGGAAGAAATTCTTAGCAAGACCGCGGATCCGGATACTGAGGACGCGGCGCTTCCGGATGACATTGATGCCGAATTGGATATCGAAGTGGAAGCGGATGCCGACATTACTCTAGATTCCTTGACGACTGAACTCGATGATGTTACCGATCCTCTGGATGTGGATGACCTCGCCGACGATTTCGATGACGATGAGTTTTCCGAGGATTCAGCCGATGAAGCCGATGAGGATTTGGATCTGACGGAAGACTTATCAGAGGAATTAGGCACTGATAAGTTTTTTCGGGATACCGAAGCCAATCATGAGGATGATGAAGAGGAAATTCCTCGTTCCTGGTAGAAGTACTGGCCTGTCATGGGCCCATGCCGTTCCTCCGGTTTTTCTCTCGGTCATCTTGATGGTATTGTTCTCATGCCGGTTTCATAGCCAAGCCGGAATGTCTCCCTTCGCTTAAGGCGGAGTATTGTTTTCTTGCCAACTGTAAGGAGGTTTCATGTCGGAAGAACGAGGGTTGCCTCGCATAGGGGATCATGCGCCGGACTTTTCCGCCGTCACGACGCAACAGACAGATTTTAATTTTAGCGCATGGCAGGAGCAACATTGGGTAGTCCTGTTTTCTCACCCGGCGGATTTCACGCCTGTTTGTACGACGGAGTTAATGGCATTTGCCCAGCTTAATGAACAATTTCGTCAGCGAGGGGTGAAGCTCATCGGGTTGAGTGTGGATAGTATTCACTCCCATTTAGCCTGGTTGCGCAACATGCAGGAGAAGATGGGTGCCACTATTCCGTTTCCCATGATTGCCGATGTGGATATGCGTGTGGCTAAATTGTATGGAATGATTCACGCTAACGCGAGTTCGACCGCGACGGTGCGTGCGGTGTTTATTATTGACCCGAAACGGGTAATTCGGGCGTTGCTGTATTATCCACTTAATGCCGGACGTAATGTGGATGAAGTTCTTCGATTGGTCACCGCTTTGCAAACGACAGACCGCTTTGTGTGTGCGACCCCGGCCAATTGGCGGGAAGGGGAGAAAGTGGTAGTGCCTCCGCCCAAAACCATTCAAGAAATTGATCAGGTGTTAGCCAAAACAGAATACGAGCATCGGGATTTTTATTTAGCGCTCAAAGACGCTTCTCCGGCTGCGAGTTCAAAGCCTGCCGAAGTGACGGTGCCCAAACCTGCGGAAGCCGCTGCTCCCAAGCCTGCTGAACCTGAACCATCCCAACCTGCTGAGAGCACTCCTTCAGCCGAGGAGGCTGTTAGAGATTAGATTAACTTATACGATTGCGTACGATTGGGGCAGACTTCCTGTTTCTTTGTGCTCAATAGACTCACAATTCCCCTTTAACAATCGAAAAATCTGACTCAGCCAGGCACAATTTCGTGACGATGACTCACCTCGGACAGCCTGTCAGCGCGTGTGCACAGCTGACGGCTGTTGGTTGGCTGGCAGGCCATCCCCTGCTCGTGTGATGGGTTTCTCAATGAGATTGTGGGGAGGGAAGTATTGTCTGCTGTTGGGCTTGTTGCATGGCTTACTCGGCTTGTTTCCCATTCATGTGGAGGCTTGCCGTCTTCTTCCGGCACCTCCGGGCAGCGAGAATATCTTTTGGGTACATGTTGAAGGACCCTGTTTGCCTGAGGAAGAGAAGGCTCTGGCGGTGAAAGGGGCTGATCTCCTTCAGGCTCTGGAGGAGGGAAAGCGGATCGATCTTGACCGGGTGTTGGTGGTTGATAATGTGATGCTTGACCTCCTGCCCCTACAAGCCCTCTCGGAACATCCAACTATTTCCCCAGCTTTGAAAAAGCGTCTGGAACAGCAGGGTATCACTGCGGTTCGGCTCATTCCAGGGACGTTCTCCATCCGGCATTCTCGGTTTGAAAACGTGCTTGCCACCAATCTGACCGAAGGTGCCCTCTTGATGCTGGGACCAGTGGATTTCACGGGGACGGTTTTTCAGCAATCACTTGATCTTTCCAAAACGGTGTTTGTAGGACCTGTGAGATTTTCAAATGCGCGTGTGGATTTTGAAGGGTTTTTTATTGGATCTCAATTTGCGCAAGGTGTGGATTTCTCTCAAGTGATTTTTGGAACCCATTCCCGCTTCCACCAGGCTCAGTTCCGTGATCGGGTCACCTTTGCCGACGCGCATTTCAATGGAGTTGCTGAGTTTTTGGAAGTCGGGTTTCAGCAGGCGGCAGATTTCTCACGAACAACCTTTGCCAGCGGGACAGGATTTTCAGGGTCGGTGTTTGCAGGCCCTGCCGATTTTTCATCCATGACAGCTGTTCATGAAATCTATTTTCGGTTTACGGAGTTCCGGGAGTCGGTGACTTTTGCACATGCTGAATTTCACAAAGTGGTCGATTTCACGAACGCGAGGCTTGACAGAGCGCAGGATTTTTCTGGAGTGGTATTCCATACCCAACCGGAATTTACCGGGAGCAATGTCCCACTTGACCTGGCTTCGGTTCAGAAGGTACGGAGCCCATATGGCCAGGTCGGGATTTTTGTGGGATTGATCATTTTGGTGCTCTGTTACCTCTGGATTTCAAAGGGCAAGAAGGTTGCCTAATTGGTCTTAACCACTATATTTTGTTGGGATATTGCGGCTTTACACAAAAGATGGTATACCAATTCAAATATCCGCACTGTGGACCCCAGCCGAAAGGCTCTTGATTGGAATCCGTTCCATCCCTGATTGTTTCCGACCTTGACGATGACGATGCCTATCAGGTCAAACTTGAGGCCTTTACCGGCCCCATGGACCTGCTCCTCCACCTGATTCGAAAACACCAGATCAATATTTATGATATTCCAATTGCGCTGATTGCTCAGCAATATTTGGAATATTTGTCTATGATGAAGACGTTGAACCTGTCGCTGGCCGGGGAATTTCTCGTCATGGCAGCCACCCTACTTCATATCAAATCCCGGATGCTCCTCCCCAAAGAAGAAAAAGCAGAGACGGAGGATGAGGAAAACCTGGATCCTCGCACTGAATTGATTCGGCAATTGGTCGAATATGAGCGCTTTAAGGAAGCGGCCGGGACCTTGGTCGTTCGGGAACGTCTTTGGCGAGAGTCATTTAGTCGTGATCCTCTTCCCTTTCCCTCCGAGTCCGCGGCCGAGGAGGATTTGGCTACAGAAGATCTTCAATTATTTGATCTTCTGAGTGCGTTTCAGGACGTCCTGGATCGAGCTCCGGCCGACCAAATCGTCGAATTGTCGCGGGAATCCTGGACGGTTCAGGACCGTATTCAAGTCATATTGGAGCGATTGGAAGGGGAGTCCACGGTACCTTTTGAGGGGTTATTTGAACAGCATTGGTCTCGGCCATTGGTCATTGTCACATTTTTGGCATTGTTAGAACTGGTCAGGATGAACCTGGTTCGCTTGTTTCAAGGAGAATGGTTTGGCCCCATTCAGGTGACGCGGCGATTTGTTCCAGCTGGAGGGGCGGATTCTAGTGGAGATTTTCATGCGGAGCAGGTGTGAGGCGTATCAGCTGTGTATGGAATAGTTGGAGAAGGCATCGTGGGACTTAGCTTTTATCTGGAAGAATCTTGCATGTGGCAAGGCGGGATGGACTGGTTCAGTCCACAGAGGAGGACTCTATGATGATCGACCCACTTACCAATGGACACATGGATTCTACTGATCGTGATACTGAGGTGCTTGAGGATTCTGCTCCCGTCGAGGTCTCGGAAAATGACCAGGACGCAGATGAGGTGGTCGCCCCTGAAGTCGTAGACCAGGAGCCGGCGTTGGACCTTGATGAATTGAAAGGAGCCTTTGAGGCCATGCTTTTTGTGTCGCATGATCCTCTGAGCCTTGAGAAGTTAGCTTCGGTCTTGGAAGGGGTGCCTAAACCGTTCGTGAAAACGGCCATACAAAGTCTGCAAGCCGAGTATGAGGCGTCCGGGCGCGGTTTGCAGATTCTGGAAGTAGCTGGCGGATATGTCATGGTGACGAGGCCTGAGCAGAGTCTATATATCAAGAGACTGACCAGTAAGACCAAACCAACGGCCAAGGTTTCCCGGTCGGCACTGGAGGCACTGGCCATTGTGAGTTATAAACAGCCCATTACACGTGCGGATATTGAGAAGATTCGAGGGGTGGAAACCTCTGGTGTGTTGCGTACCCTCCTGGATCAAAAGTTGATTCGAATCGTCGGGCGACAGGACATCCCCGGTCGACCGATCTTGTATGGAACCGGCAAGCAGTTTCTTCAACGATTTGGTCTGCGGGATTTGCGCGACTTGCCTCCGTTGAAAGAACTCAAAGAGTTGGGCAACCCTGAATTATTCCCCATGGAGCTTCCCTTGGCTTCTGAGGAAGATGGTGGAGAATCTCGGGTCGCCGACCTTTCCGCCTGAATCGAATGCGAGGCCACGCGTCCTGCTGGCCTCATCGTTCCCTTCCTGTTTTCTCCCTGACCAGGGGTATGATCCACGTAGGGGACAGAATGAGTTCCTATGACCTTGTTGCTACCTGAAAAGAAATCTTCCCTGGGCGCTGACTTAGCCAAAACATTGGGCCAGGATAAAGTTCGGTGGGATTGGGCCACGCTGAAAGCCTATTCCGTCGATGCCAGCATCTACAAAATCCCCCCACAAGTCGTTGTGCTTCCTGAAACTGAAGAGGACATCGATGTCGTGATGGAGTATGCCGTAAAGGTCGGGGTGCCTCTGACTCCACGGGCCGCCGGAACGAACCTGACCGGTTCAGCCATTGGGGCAGGCATCATCGTGGATATTTCCCGGATGAATCGATTGCTTGAAGTGAATCAAGATGAGCAGTGGGCGCGGGTACAACCCGGCCTGGTGTTATCCGAATTTAATAAACAGTTGGCCCCTGCCGGGTTGATGTATGGCCCCGATCCCTCAAGCGGGGATATGTGTAAGTTGGGCGGCATGTTCGGCAACAACTCGGCTGGTCCCCATACGCTTCGCTATGGATCGGTTAAGGACAACGTTCATACTCTCCGGGTTCGGCTACTCACTGAGGGTTGGCTTGACGCTCGGTCCGTTGCTATTGGAGGACAGGAACATACCGCGTTATTGAAACGATATGCACCCTTGAAGGCCGTGTGGAAGATGCTTCAAGAGGATCAAGCCTTGATTCGCGCCAAGCGTCCGAAAGTGAGCAAAAACAGTTCCGGCTATAATGTTTTTGATCTGGTCGATGGGCTGGAGCGTGGTGTATTTGATCTTCCGAAATTATTTATCGGCAGTGAAGGGACGCTTGGGGTCATGAGTGAGGCGAAAGTCAGATTGGTCAAACGACCTGATGCCACGGTGACGGGCCTCATTCATTTCCAACACTTGGAGGGCATGGGCGAATCTGTTCCCCACTTATTGGAGTTGAACCCCAATGCCTTGGAGGTTATGGACAAAAATTCCTTAGATTTGATCGGGCGAGATCGCTATGGCATTCCATCAGATGCGGCGGCCACTCTGCTCATTGAATTTGATGAAGGCGAAGGCGTTGATCGTCGTGAGCGACTGATGGCAATGTGCCGTAGGTTTCCCATCACTGGTGAGGTGAGGCTGGCGTCGGATCCAGTTCAGCAAGGGGAATTGTGGAAGGCTCGTAAGGCGTTGTTCCCGATGCTCTATCGATTTGATCCGCTGAAAAAACCCATCAACTTTGTTGATGATGTGGTGGTGCCGGCCTCACGCACTGGAGAATTGATTCGGTATTTGGAAGAGTATTTTGGACGACGAACGGTGCCGGTCGCCATCTTCGGACATGTGGGAAATGGCAATGCGCATATTGTCCCATTGCTCGATTTGCACAATCAACATGACGTTCAGGCTATGGTCGAGGCTCATCGGGAAATTCATCAAACCGTGTTAGACCGGTTTGAGGGATCAATTTGTGGAGAGCATGGGGACGGGCGCATTCGCGCCGAGACGGTTCGATTGATGTATGGCGAAGAGGTGTATGAGCTTTTTGTTCGAGTGAAGCAAGCATTCGATCCGGCGGGAATGATGAATCCTGGTGTGAAAATCAGCGAAACATCGTTCACGGAGCATATTGATGTGGAGCGAATGGGCAAGTCTTGTGCGACTTGTGCCAAATGCAATTCCGTGTGTCCGGTGTATGATGTGTTTCAGTCTGAAGATATGAGTGCACGCGGGTGGTTTGAGATCGTGACGGCTTCGGATTACTCATATCTGCAATCCGAACGGGTGGTCGAAGCGTGTCTAAATTGCAAGTCTTGCCGCACCATTTGCCCGGCCGGGGTCGATGTATCTGAATTGATTCTTCAGCGACGGGCTGAACATCCCAATCGGCTGGCCGGATGGGTTTTTGGCCTTCATGCCCGTCAATGGCTCTTTCATCCATTGCTGAAGCTCATGGCATGGACTCAATCGATTTGGGATCGTCCCGTTATTCGAGGCCTGTTGGAAAAGGTGACTCGCCCGTTGTTACAAGGATTGGCTGCTACGGCAAAAATTCCTCGAGACATGGTCCTGCCAACCCTTGCAAAACGCCATTTGCGTGATCGATATCCTGAACTTTGTCATGTTGATCACCTTCGACAGGCATCAATCGCCTATTTCCATGGGTGTGCAGCCAACTATTTTGAGGATGGAGTGGGAGATGCCGTAATCGGGCTTCTAGCCGACCATGGCGTGAAGGTCGCTCTTCCTCCCCAACGATGTTCGGGGACGCCGATTGACACGTACGGGTTGCGTGGTCTGGTGAAAGAAGGGGCACGAGAAAATTTGGTCCACCTGGCGCAGTATGCCACCGTGATCACCAGTTGTGCCTCGTGTACGTTAAGCCTGAAAGATTATGCCACCCTGTTTTGCGGGGAGCCCGAGGAAGCCGCAGCCCTCGATTTACGGAATCGGGTGAAACATATCTCTGAATTTCTTGTTGAGCAGGGGATTTCGTCCAAAAATACCAGTCCAACCCGGGAGGCGTCCAATGAGAAGTTGGCGAAGGTGACCTACCATTCTTCGTGCCATCTTCGGGCGGCTGGTGTCTCCCAAGCTCCGCGAGACCTGCTGTCGTCTGTGGCTGATCTTGAATTCGTCGAAATGCGGGATGCCGATCGATGCGCGGGAGGGGCGGGTACCTATATGGTCAAAAATTATGAATCTTCTCAGAGGATTTTTCAGCGTAAGAAACGGGCCATTCAAGAGAGTGGGGCGCAGGTGGTGGCCACGAGTTGCCCTGCATGCATGATCCAGTTAAAAAATGGACTCCGTGGGATTGCAGAGGTCAAGCATATTGCACAGGTCATGCGGGAGCATCCCCAGAAAAAATAACAGGGATATTATGTTGAATATCAGTTCTGCCCCGGCAGGAATTTTTAGGGTTGCTTGAAACGCTATCGAGAGCCATTTTTTATGAGGAACATCGAATGGTAAAAATTTTGATATTTGGACTTGCACTTCGTGAAGCGGTTGAAGACCCTGAAGTTGAAATTACGTTAGAAAACGCAACCACCATTCGGCAATTGCTGGAGGATTTCCCCCATCATTTTCAAGGGTTAATGCCTTTTCTCCATGCCAATGAACTCATGTTGACTATTAATCAGAAAATCTCCACCTTGGATGCCCCGGTGAAAAATGGGGACACCCTGAAAATTACTCACCAGGGAGGTGACCACCATGCGGACGGCGCGATGTGGCAGAATCCCTAATACGGTACGGGGTGTCATGAATGTTTTGTTACGGCGAAGAGGATTTGCCTGAGAAAGTGAAAAAGACAGTTTCTTAGGATGTGTAGGGTGTCTGTTGTGAGGGGAGTCTTGCCTCCTCGTCACATTTTTTGCAATTGAGGATGGTTTTGAGATGAGCTCGACGGCCTTCAGGCGTTACGACCCATGGGCGAAAACTGAGTGGAGGCTGGTGGCGAACATGCTGTCCATGTCCGCAGGCCAGATCTGCCACCCAGTCGTCCATGTCATCTTGATGGAAGCCGACAATCGGTTGGTTCATTCTCTCTCGGATCTTTACGATCTTTATGATGTGGGACGATGATGAATTTGTAAATTAATTGCCAAAGACATCCTTGAGTAAATCTGTAACGCGCGCTGCAGGGTCAGTCCTGATTTTTTGCTCTTCCTGCGCTAAAGTGTGAAATAGCCCGTCCAAACTTTTTCCGACTACATAGTCGTCTAGATCAAAGGAGGGGACTTTGACGAAGGGCAACGTCGTATATTGTCCCACTAATTCCTTGTATTGAGTTGTGACCCCGACTTGGCTCATCGTCTTCTCCACTTCGGGTTTAAATGCAGTCGCCAGTTGATCCCGGGTTTTGTCTTGGAAGTAATCGGTTGCGGCGGTATTTCCCCCATTCAGAATTTTCTTGGCATCGTCAAAACTCATATTCGTGACTGCATTTTTAAAAATGGGTTTGGCCAATGGAGCGGCCTGCTCTGCGGCTCGGTTCATGCTGACCACCAACTCATCCACTTGAGGTCCGAATCCGGCGAGTCGAAGGGCTTTGTCCATGGATTGAAGTTTTTCCGGTAATAAGATTTTAATGGCTTCATTTTTTAAGAAGCCATCTGTGTTGCCTGTGAGGTTCACGGTATTTTCCGTACCGACGTTGAGAGCCTCTTTCAGACCAGAAATGATTTTGTCATCCCCCAGGGTTTCCGTGCCAGGCAGAGAAAACTTGTCGATCTCTTTCATGAGGTCCCCAAATTGTGCAGAGGCGAATTGCGGAATGAGTAGGAGGAGGAAACTCATAATGACGCGGGAAACGATCATTGTTGACTCCTTTATTATTTTAAGAGCAGAAAATGACTAGGAGGGGGTAGTCGGAGATGGCTAAGGAATAGATTAGCGTCTAGTTATTTACGCCATTTTTTGTTCATTCGAAAATGGGACCCACAAGAAAGAGGGGAGACTTGCGGCCTGGAATTATCCTGGGGAGGATAGACTAGAACAGTAAGCAGTCTTAGAATTCTCAGGAGGCAAATTCCGGCTCTTCCTCGTGGGTGGTCCAAGAAACACCCTATGGATTAACGAGCCTAAAAGTTAGCCCACAGGAGTGCAACTCATCCCTGATCCCTTGCCTTTGTTTGAGGACGCCAAAGGCCTGGAAAGAAGAGGGCGAGTTTTTTTCTTCATCGCTTCCCGTTGCGGATTGAGGCGGTTTTCCAGAATAACCGGATCAATGACCTCACCGCATTGCAGGCATCGTTTTGTCAGTATCTCCATTCCGCCAGCATCATAATTTACATTCATGCACCAATGAGAAACCATGAATCCTCCGCATCGTGTACACGTATCGGAATGTCGTGGATCCTCCACTTTGGTGGCGGGAGTAGCAATTGGTTGAACGGTTTCGTGCTTGATGGGACGCTTCCCAGCCGTAGGGTTCTTTTTTTGTATTCCAAAATGTCCCATATTTATCTCCTTATTCCTGAATGTCATGAACTTATTAAAAAAAATCGTCTTGTTGTTAGATATAGCTCTTTGAGCTTAAGTCAAGATTAATCCAATATTAAAAAATCCTCATAATTGTAGATTTAGTCCTATCAATTACCCTAATAAATGCGAATAAACTTTTATAAATTAAGCAGATATATTTAAGAAATAGTTATTTTTTATTAATTGTTTATAGCTAAGTAATGTGACTGTATATAAAAACGTTTAAAATATCGATTCAATTAAAGGGAGAATGCTGCTTGTTAAGAGACTGAGGCTTTAAGGGGAAATTGACAGAATCAGGAAAAATCCTTGAGCCGAAAACCTTCTTATCGCCAGCGGAAATGAACTGTGGTGGTCTTTTCCCCTGACAAGGAAATGCTTTTTTCAATCGTGGTGCCACTCGAATCGGTTGCTTTGACTACATACTTTGCTGGAGCAAGGTTCAGAAACAACCAAGGACCTTGCACTTCCTCTCCCGGAATGGACAATAAGGGTGTCTCATCCTGGAGGAGCACCTCAATGGACACACCTGCGAGGTAAGCGCGTGCTCCTTTCACAAAAATCAGCTTCAGGGGATAGGGCGGATAGGACAGGCTACGTTCTTCCTTACCTAGCCCTGCGCTGAAATATTGAATGTTATTCTGCTCATAGAGGGGAAAGGTAAGTTTATTAGGGATGCTTTCACCTTCGAGTGAAATTTCTAAGTATTTGGAGACATGCGTTGAGCCTTCACCCGCATCTGCCCACGATAAAGTTCCAGGCGCCAACCAAGGCAGGATCATCAAAAGACAGGCACCCAATCCCAGCTTGGCAAACAACCGTCCCTTCGCTGGTATCAAGCCTTTTTTACCTTCTGTTGTCGATCTGCTGTTGATTCCTGCTCTCACGTTCTTTACCTCATCCTTTCAAAAATTAATTGGGTTGAAAATTAATACAAATCCTTGGACTTTCTAATTATAGAATAACAGTTTTAGGTGGTTTAAGAATAGCGCAAATATTTTTAGGGTCAAGGTTTGGCTTCTGGTTAACAAGAAGATAGGCGTGAGAAATTTTCTTCTCAGTCTAGGCAGAAGAGGGCGGCAGGTCTTCCGTGGATGGGTCCATATCCCCAGGCGGCCTTGGCATCTGTCCTACGGATTTGAGGTCCATCATGTCTTTTTTGGGATTGATTCCGAGTGATTTGAATTTTCGGGCCGTGGGCCATATTCGATTCTCCAATGAATTGACTGTCGCATTATACGATTCAACGGTCCGACCCAGGGCCTGCCCAATTTTGCCAAAATGCTCTGCCAAAGTGCTCAGGCGATCGGCAAGCTCCTGCCCAAGGATGCTAATGCGTTGAGCCCCTTCGGCCACTTGTTCCTGGCGCCATCCATAGGCAATGGCTCGCAACAATGCAATGAAAGTGGTGGGTGTGGCGATAACGACTTTTTTCGTTAAGGCCGACTCGACGAGTGAAGGATCCCGTTCGGCGGCGGCAGCTAAGAACGAATCATTGGGAATAAATAAGACAACAAATTCCGGAGCGGCAGGAAACTGATCCCAATATTCTTTTGAGGCTAATTGACTGATATGCCGTTTCACCTGGCCGACGTGCCGGCCAAGGGCGGCTTCCCGACCTTCATCAGTATTCGCCTCCAGACTTTCTAAAAAGGCGCTAAAGGGGACTTTGGAATCGACCACGACGTCCCTGCCTGCCGGGAGTTTGACGATCATATCAGGACGCAATCGTCCTGTTTCGGTGGAGACGCTTTCCTGTTCAAAGAAATCGCAGTTTGCCGACATGCCAGCTAATTCAGCAGTTCTGCGAAGGGCAATTTCCCCCCAGCGTCCTCGAACCTGCGGAGACCGTAAGGCATTGACCAATTTAGATGTTTCTGCTTGGAGGATGGACTGGGCTAAAGCCAGTTGGCGTAACTGTTCTCCCACGACGCTGAGCTCACGAAGCCGCTTGTCTTCCAGTGCTTGGGTTTCTTTTTGATAGGTACGCAGGGATTCGGTGAGCGGCTGTAACAGCGATTCAATGGAGGTGTGGCGTAGATCGAAGGTTGCGGTCGCTTCTTCCTTGAGGGCTTTAAACTTTTCCTCTGCCAGAGTCAGAAATCCCCTATTGTTTCCTGCTAGGGCTTCCGAGGCTAAAGATCGAAAGGTGTCCGACAAGGTTAATTTAGCGTCTTCCAGTAAGGCCCGCTGTTCGACTAAGTGCCGTTGGGTATTTTCGAGGTTTGTTTCAGCTGATACTTTGGCTACCTCCATCAGACGAAATTCTTGATGGACCCGTTCACCTTCCTGTTGCAGGGTGGCTAATTGGGACCGAAGTTCACTCGTTTGAGCTTGGGCCGAAGCGAGTTGGGCTGCGGTCTCTTGTAAAGCTTGAATCCTCTTTCCGCGATAGGGCAGGGCACACATGACCCACGTCAGGGCCACGCCAAGCAGGAACCCAGCCAGAAAAACCCAGGAAATTTGCGAGTCAAATGAGGTGATCATGCCTAACAAGAGAGGACCGTACCGAACTATGAAAATTCCTTATAATAGTGAAGACTGGCAAAAAATCGTGAGCCCTTTTAACCCGCTGCCGACCGTTTGGCAAGGATGTAGACAGTCTGCGAGTCAATTCAGTCTATCCAAAAACAAGAATTATGGCTCATTTTGATAGACGTATTTCTTATTCTTGGGTACAGTAAGAGAAGGTTTATGGAACGTGTTTCAGATGTTATGAAGACGCAGAGCGAAGGATAGCAAATATGGAAAAAAAATATCGTGTTTCTATTTGGTATTTCATTATCGCCTTCTGGGGACTCATTATTCTCCAGGAAATGTATTTTGCGGCCCAACATATGGATGAGGTGCCCTATAGTCAATTTAAAACCTGGGTTCAAGAAGATAAGGTCGCCGAAATTTCCATAACCGACAAAGTCATTCACGGAAAATTGAAATCTGAAAAAGGAGAGGAAGATCCCCACTGGTTCCAGACCGTACGAGTGGATGATCCGGAGTTGGTGGCATTACTGGAAAAAAAACAAGTGGAATATGCCGGCGTGATCGTCAGCACGCTATGGAAAGACGTGGCCTCGTGGGTCATCCCTATTCTGGTCTTTGCCGCAATTTGGTTTTGGCTGTTACGGAAAATGGGGCAAGGGGCAGGGGGCGGTTTTATGCGCATCGGGAAATCCAAAGCCAAAGTCTATATTGAAAGCGATATCAAAACCCGCATGGATGATGTGGCAGGAGTCGATGAAGCCAAAGTGGAATTAATGGAAGTGGTTGAATTTTTGAAGACTCCGGAAAAATTCACCAGGATTGGGGGACGGATCCCCAAGGGTGTGCTTTTGGTGGGACCGCCGGGTACCGGGAAAACCATGCTGGCGAAAGCCATTGCGGGAGAAGCCGGCGTGCCATTTTTTTCCATCAGCGGGTCGGAATTTGTGGAAATGTTTGTGGGGGTGGGAGCGGCCCGCGTGCGGGATCTGTTTGAACAAGCGATGACCAAGGCGCCCTGTATCATTTTCATTGATGAATTGGATGCATTGGGAAAAGCCCGGGGAACGGGGCCGATGATGCACGAAGAACGGGAGCAAACGCTGAATCAATTATTGGTTGAGATGGATGGGTTTGATCCTCGAGTGGGGGTCATTATGTTGGCCGCTACCAATCGTCCTGAAATTTTGGATCAGGCTTTATTGCGTGCAGGCCGGTTTGATCGACAAGTGCTGGTCGATCGCCCTGATCGACCCGGACGAACGGCTATTTTGGCCATACATGCCAAATCCATCAAGCTGGCTCCTGATGTCGATTTAGACAAAATTGCCGCCATGACCCCGGGAATGGTTGGTGCAGATTTAGCTAATGTGGTGAATGAAGCTGCCCTCTTGGCCATTCGACGGAATCGAGAGACTGCTGAGCATCGGGACTTCGAGGAAGCCGTGGAACGGGTGATTGCCGGCCTGGAAAAGAGAAATCGCATACTTAGTCAGGAAGAACGCAAGCGAGTGGCTCATCATGAGGTTGGTCATGCGTTAGTGGCGATGTCGTTGCCGGGATGTGATCCTGTCCAAAAAATCTCGATCATTCCCCGTGGCATTGCAGCATTGGGCTACACACTTCAGCTCCCGGTCGAAGACCGGTATTTACTCACCCGTTC
>DOFS01000100.1 GCA_003523945.1 Nitrospiraceae bacterium
TTGTTATTCATTTCCTGCGCCACCATTGTATCCAACTTCTCGGGCTCGACGCTGGACGTGAGTTGCCGGAGTTTGGCTTTCGCTTGTTTCTTGATTACATACTTTTCCAAAACCGGCGCCATGGTCCCATGAGGGATGGTCAACGTCGGTTGCCCTTGCTTGTGGGGAGGCGTGGGAGAAAGCGTGAATGAAAGTTCATTCTTCAGTGCCCCCTGGAGGGCCTGATCAGTCCGGGGATCACGAATGGTTACATTAGGGCTTTCCATTTCCAGCGTGGGACGGTGACAGGTGGCACAATCCGCTTGTCCAAACACTTCTCTGCCACGATTTACCCGAACCGGGTTTAACCCATTGTGAGATTCAATTGGGGGTCGTAAGAAAGCCAGGAAAGTTGCTACCGCGGTAATATCTCCTACATCAATTTCATTTACCTCCCCATCTTGGTCATCGATTAATACCCCAGCTGTCATGAGTTCGGTGGGTTGAATGCTGAAATGAAAATTCATCGCCCCGGTGATGAAATTCCTGAGGTTACTCGTGAGCCCTTTCCATTGGAAAGGGCGAACAATCAAATCTTCATTGATGCCCACGATGGAGCTTCTGGCCGTATCGATAGACCCATCAGCATTGACCACAATTTTTCCAAACGAAACCCCCTTTGCCATCAGAGCGACCGGTACCCCGGGATTCTGTTTGGCGGCGTTTTCCCGTATCTCCTGTAATGCCCAGGTCATCTCTTCCGCCAGTTGTTGGGTATACCCCGCGCCAAACGCATGGGGGGGATTTCGAACAAATCCGGTAGTGGCCTGATCAGGATCACAATCACTCACCCCTGCCTTACAGGCAAAATTGGTGAAATTAAACGCATTGGAAGCGAATCCCGCCCCACCCCCCGTTATGCCGAGTTCTTTGACAAATCGAAATTTAGGGTCCTCTCTGGTATCGCCGGACGTAAATCCAATGGCCAAGTGGCACTCTAAACAGGATTGGGAATCCAGACCATTAAATCGTAAGAAAGGAAAGCCCGGTCGATCGTTAATTGCATATTTACTTTGTCGGGGTCCTCCCGCTCCTTCTCCAAAATAGTCCTCGGTGGTAAACCGGTTGGAGAATATATGCTTACCCGCAAAAAACAGATCAGCAAATGAAACAGCTCCGGCATTGATCTTATTCTGGGTAAACCGGACGTCATCAATTAAATTACGCTGATCCGCCAAATTAGGCTGATCCGCTTCGACTAGATTGGCATGCCTAGCCGGATGATCGAATTGACAACCAATCAGCCCCATGAAAATCACGCCAATTAAAATGGTAACGATTCTAAATTTTCTTTTCCTATGCATAATTCCCCCTTTTGTGTATACACCATGACTCCCATGAGGAACTACTTCGATCGCCATTGAGTGGGTAAATCCAATGGTTTGTTTATGAAAACTGCAAATTCCATTCTCTTTTTTGTCACTCCTTGAAAATGGCCGAAAGTTTCACCTTTTGCTGTCTTCCGTAGCTACTTCCCAAATATCATCAACTCAAAACAAAGAGACGTACTTGGATTTGAGTGTGCCGTCTATGTATCTGAATAGATACAGGGTGTATTGGACTTGCCTAATGAGGGGCGCTTCGGATGTACCCGTATTATCAGTGGACGACTAGGATAAAGAGGGAACCGGGGATATAGATAAGAAGAGTGAGCTGATAGGGGGGAGGAATAGCGGCAATGATGCCGGTCGGGATATGAAAGACGTTTTACGTAAATGTTATGGCGTCTGATTTTTTTGATGAGGCCTTCCGGCATAAGCCCAACCGCCTGGCAGTCTGGCCTTGATTGGAGGGAGGGGGTGTTACCCCTGGGCGGTTCCAGCTAGCTCTGGCACACGCTTTACCTTAATTTTCCCGGAATGCTTTTCCGCCTGGGCAAGATCAAAGGCTGCCTGCATTCGCAACCACGTCTCTGCACCGCCGCCGAACGCCTTTTCCAAACGGATCGCCATTTCCGCGGAAATCCCTGCCTTGCCCTTCACGAGCTTATTCAAGAACTGCCGCGATACCCCGAGTATCTCGGCCCCTTTTCCTACAGACAGGCCAAGCGGTTCCATACAATCTTCCCAAACTGATGTCCCAGGATGAGGGGGATTTTTCATACGCATCGCTCTTCTCCTAATGGTAGTCAATTAAATCCACATCCTACGCCTGACCATTTTCAAACCGGAAAATGATCCGCCAGATCCCTGAAACCCACACAGCCCAAAAACCCGCCAAATCGCCCTTAAGAGTTGAAAAAGCCCTGTTTTTCGCGAAGGATTTTGGGCGAAATGAGCCGTCAGGGGGATTCGTAGACTTCATCGCGCAAGTGGTCGACCTGAATGTTATGACGTTTGATTTTTTTGATGAGGCCCTGGCGGCTTAAGCCCAACCGTTTGGCCGTTTGAACCTGATTGAACCGGCAGGCCAACAAGGTCTCCTTGATCATGCGTTGCTCCAATTCATCGACGGCTTGATGGAGACTCCGGCCTTTCGGATCTATGGTGCCTCCGGTCGTTTGAACAGGGCATCGGATGCCTTCTTCGAGCGCATCCTCGTGTATCGTCGTGCCACGAACCATGACCATTAGCCGTTTGATTTCATTTTCTAACTGCCGGATATTTCCCGGCCAGGAATATTCCATGAATCGCTGCATGGCCTTGGCGGACAGTTTTTTCCGGGGTCGATCCATCTGCGAGCTGTAGAGGTCCAGAAAATAATTGACGAGCAGGGGGATATCTGCCGGGATCTCCCGTAAGGCCGGCGTATGCACATGCACGACTTTGAGACGATAGTAGAGATCGTCTCGAAACGTGCCGGCTTTAATAGCGGCTTCCAAGTTTTTATTGGTGGCCGCAATGATCCTGATATCGAGAGGAACCGACTCTCGCTTTCCTACCGGCTCGACGGCTCGCTCCTGCAGCACCCGTAATACTTTGGCCTGGGCGCTTACACCCAGATCTCCAATTTCATCCAGAAACAGCGTGCCCTTGTTGGCCTGTTCAAATTTGCCTATTCTAGCCTCCACGTCGGTCGCCGTGCCTTTGGTGATGCCGAATAATTCACTTTCGATTAACGTTTCGGGGAGGGCGGCACAATTGATTGCGACAAACGGTTGGCGGGCTCGAGGGCTATTGTAATGAATGGCTTTGGCCACCAATTCCTTTCCGGTTCCGTTTTCTCCGGTAATAAGAATATCCACTGAACTATCCCGGACCTGATCGATGATTCTGATCAGTCGCTGCATGGGCAGACTGTTTCCCATCAGCTTTTTCGTGGAGTACTGTCCTTCAACCTCTTTCCACAAATGCGCGTTTTCCTGTTGCAACCGTTCGCGTTCCCGCCGCAATTGTTCCATGACATGGAATTTCTGAAGAGGGATGGCGAGGCTATCAACCAACGCCTGAGCCACCCTTTCATCCTGGGCGGTAAAGTCCTTGCCCTTTTTATTCACGGCTTCAAAGACTCCAATGATGTCGCCGGTTCTGTCCCGAAC